>NZ_BMJQ01000023.1 GCF_014643535.1 Aliidongia dinghuensis
GCCGAAATGGGGAATCGAAAACGCAGAAAAACCGCCGTCTTGACACGGCTTTCCTGCAAATCCAGTTACTTCAGCGCTCCGGAAAACCGCGCCAGATCAATCGCCTATCGATTGATCACGGACGACTCTATTTATTGTCGTGACGGCAAAGTCACCGAACGGCATTGGTTAGTGCGCTCATATGCGCGTGAGGCTTGCGTCGCTTATTTTTCCGGCACCAGCCCCGCCAATTCCCCCTGCCCGTCCGCCCGCAATCCCTCGGCGACGCCCGTCCGGTCGGCCACCGGCCGGTTCTGGCTCATCTTCCATTTGCCTTCGAGCCGCGCGATTGGCAGGCGGAAGCCCACGATGCCTTTCAAGTGCGCGCGGATGAAGTCCGGCGGCGCGTCGGTCACGGCCCAGGGCGAAGTGCGCGGTCCCTCGTGCCGGTTGGTGAGGCGCGTCACCACGTCCAGGAGCTGGTCCGCGTCGTCGAAGAATTCGAGCGGGCCGTAGGCGTGGATCGCCACATAGTTCCAGGTCGGCACGACCTTGCCGTGCTCGCGCTTCGTCGCGTACCAGCTCGGCGACACGTAGAAGTCCGGCCCCTGGAAGATCGCGAGCGCATCCACGCCCGGTGCGGCACCACGACCTTGCGGATTGGGCTTGGCCAGATGGCCGACGAGCGTGCCGTAGGGTCCCGCGTCGGCGTCGAGCAGCATCGGCACATGGCTCGCGATCAGACCGTCGGCGCTGAGGCTCACGAGCGTCACGAGCCCGCTGTTGCGTATGGCCTCGTGCAGGACGGCGAGGTCGGTCTCCTTGAAATGCGGCGGCACGTACATGGGCGCGAGGTCTCTTTGGCACGGATTGACGATGATGGAACGATGGCAGGATGCCAGCGCTCCGGAAAGAACCTCTTCGGAGCCCGCGTCAGGGCCATTTACGCCGCCGCCGCTTGACAGTCTCCGCCGGCCGTTCTGCTCTTCATGCCGAACGGTGACGGGGAGGAAACGGCATGCGCGTGGCGATCGCTGGACTCGGGCGGATGGGACGGGCGTTCGCCGCCAAGATCGGCGCCGACGGCGCACCGGTCCGGGTGTGGAACCGGACGCGCGGCCGGGCGGACGGTCTGGTACATGCGGTCGAGGTCGCGACGGCCGTCGCGCTCGTCGAGGAGGCCGATGTCATCCTGACCAGCCTGACCGACGATACCGCGGTCGAGGCGATCTATGACGAGCTTCTGGCCGGACCGGTCGCGGGACGGCTGTTCGTCGAGATGAGCACGATCCGGCCCGAAACGGTGCGCGGGATCGCGGCCCGGTCCGAGGCGCTGGGCGCCCGCCTGATCGACGCGCCGGTCGCCGGCGGCCCGGCCGTGGTCGCGGCCAGCCAGAGCCTGGCCTTCGTCGGCGGCGAAGCCCAGGACGTCGAGCGCGCGCGGCCGGTGCTGGGGCACTTCTGCCGCAAGGTCGCCCACATGGGCCCCGTCGGCAGCGGCACGGTCATGAAGCTGGTCGCGAACCTGCCGATCGGCGTCTATTTCCAGGCGCTCGCCGAAGGCCTGGCGCTGGGCCAGCGCCACGGGCTCGACCTCGAAGCCATGCTTGCGGTCATGATCGACAGCCCCGGCGCGCTCGCGGCCTTGCCGCGCAAGCTGCCGGCCATCCTGGGCGAGGTCGGCGACATTCCGTTCGACATCGCCGGCGTGCGCAAGGATCTGCTGGCGATGACCGCCGCCTGCCACCAGGCCGGCGTGCCGACCCCGGCCGCGACCGGCGCACTTGCCGCCTATGCCAGCGCCACGGCGGCCGGCTGGGGCGCCAAGGACTTCTCGACCATCATCCGCTTCTGGGCGGAGGCGGTCGCGGGCGTCAAGAAAGAGGGCATCACGAAAGCATAAACCCCCGCCCGGGCGAGCGGGCGAGGGTTCCCCCTGGAAGGTGCTTTCGGCCGGTGCCGCCGTTGGTCCCGACGAACCGCAGTTCCGACGAACCGCACCGGCCGGCGCCCCCCGGCACCTGGGTGACGGTTACGACTTCGGCTGGACCGCCGGGGTCGCGGGCGCCGCCGGCGCCTTGCTGTCGACCTTGGCGTCGCCCTTCGTCTCGGCCTTGCCGTCCGCCTTGACGGGCGTCTTGCCGGCGTCCTTCATCTCGGTCTTCGTCGCTTTCTTGACGGCGTGAGCCTTCTTCACCGTCGATTTCGCCTTGCTCTCGGGCGCCTTGACCGCCGCCTTGGTCTCGCCCTTGACGTCGGGCGCCTTGGCGGTCGCGTCCTGCTTGACCGTGGGCGCCGTGACGGCGGCGGCCGGCGCAGAAGAGATGCTGGTCGAAGCGCTGCCGGCCGGCGAGGTCGCCGCGGGCGCAGCACTGGTCGGAGCGGCGCTCTGGGCAAGGGCGAAGGCCGGCGCCATCGCCAGCGCACCGGCGACGATGAGGGACCGCGACAGGGTGGTGAGCTTGGCAATCATAATCTGTTCCGTCCTTCTGGGTCGTCTCGTGGATGAGACGCCCTGATAACGGACCCTCGGAACAGGATAGTCCGCGACGAAGTGGTGGTATTGTGGTGGCGGAATTGCGGCGGACTGAGATCCGATTGAGGCACAAGGCCGCATGCGGCTCGCGCAGGGCGCCCCTGCCCCGTCGGACTTGACTCCGACGTCCCCCGCTTCTATCAATCCGCCCCTGTTGCGAAGTCCGGTAAGGGCTTCGCCTCGGTTTTCATCGGCTCGCCCGACCCGATCGGAGAGTCGCCGCCAGTCCGCGAGTGTCGCGCACTGGCCTTTTTGTTTTGTCCGGATGGGGCTTGGGCACGGCTGATGTTCGATAGTCTGACCACACGGCTCGGCGACGTCTTCGACCGGCTGCGCAAGCGCGGCGCGCTCTCGGAGGCCGACGTCACGGCGGCGCTGCGCGAGGTGCGCGTGGCGCTGCTCGAGGCCGACGTGGCGCTGCCGGTCGTCAAGGACTTCGTCAATGCGGTGAAGGACAAGGCGATCGGCCAGGACGTCGTCCGGTCGGTCAGCCCCGGCCAGATGGTCATCAAGATCGTCCACGACCACCTGGTCGAGGTGCTGGGCTCGGACGCGGTCGAGCTTTCGTTCGCCTCGGTGCCGCCGGTGCCGGTGCTGATGGTGGGCCTGCAGGGCTCGGGCAAGACCACGACCTCGGCCAAGATCGCGCTCCGCCTCAAGAACCGCGACAAGAAGAAGGTGCTGCTGGCGTCGCTCGACGTGCATCGCCCGGCAGCGCAGGAGCAGCTCGCCATCCTCGGCCGCCAGGCCGGCATCGACACGCTGCCGATCGTAGCAGGCGAGAAGCCGATCGCGATCGCCGAGCGCGCGATGAAGATGGGCCGGCTCGAAGGCTATGACGTGGTCATGCTGGATACCGCCGGCCGGCTGCATATCGACGAGGCGCTGATGATGGAGGTCGCGGCCGTGCGCGATCTCGTCAAGCCGCACGAGACGCTGCTGGTCGCCGACGCCATGACCGGCCAGGACGCGGTGACGGTCGGCAAGGCGTTCAACGAGCGCATCGGGTTGACCGGCATTGTCTTGACCCGCGTCGACGGCGATGCGCGCGGCGGTGCGGCCTTGTCCATGCGCGCCGTCACCGGCAAGCCGATCAAGCTCCTCGGCATGGGCGAGAAGCTGGACGCCCTCGAGACGTTCCATCCCGACCGCATCGCCGGCCGCATCCTCGGCATGGGCGACGTGGTGAGCCTGGTCGAGAAGGCCGCCGAGACCATCGACCAGGAAGAGGCCGCGAAACTCGCGGCCAAGATGGAAAAGGGCAATTTCGACCTGGACGACCTGGCGGCGCAGCTGAAGCAGCTCCGCAAGATGGGCGGCATGTCGGGGATGCTGGGCATGCTGCCCGGCATCGGCAAGATCAAGAAGCAGCTCTCCGAAGCCAACATCGACGACAGGATCATCAAGCGCCAGGAGGCGATCATCTCGTCGATGACCAAGGCAGAGCGCAAGAATCCGAAGATCCTGAACGGCTCGCGCCGCCGGCGCATCGCCGCGGGATCCGGCACCAGCGTGCAGGACGTCAACAAGCTCCTGAAGCAGCATCAGGACATGGCGACGATGATGAAGAAGGTCCAGAAGCTCGGCAAGAAAGGCATCATGCGCCAGGGATTGGCGGGCCTGTTGCCGGGCGGCGGCGGCGGCGGGCCGTTCCGTCACTGACGGACGGCGGACGCCCAAGGTTTCCATGAGTTTTCGGTTTTGATTTCAGGTTAAAGAGAAGGAACGCACATGAGCCTCAAGATCCGGCTGTCGCGCGGTGGCGCCAAGAAGCGGCCGTTCTACAGCATCGTCATCGCTGACGCGCGCAGCCCGCGCGACGGCCGCTTCATCGAGCGGGTCGGCACCTACAACCCGATGGTCGAGAAGGACCATCCGGAGCGTCTGGTGCTGAAGGTCGAGCGCCTGAAGCATTGGCTGTCGGTCGGCGCCTCGCCGACGGACCGTGTCGAGCGCTTCCTGGCCGACGCCGAGCTGGTCGCGAAGAAGCAGCGCGTCGAGACGCCGAAGCAGTCGGCGCCGAAGGCGAAGGCCCAGGAGCGTGCCAAGCAGGCGGCCGCCAAGGCCGACGCTGCGGCGAACGCCTGAGGCCCAGTGCCCATTCACAGCTAAGCCGGCCTTCAAGCCATGTCCGCGCCCTCGAAGCGTCTCTGTGTTGGAATCGTCACCGGTGCCCAAGGCATCCGGGGGGCGGTCCGCATCAAGAGCTTCACCGCCGATCCGATCGACATCGACGCCTATGGCCCGGTGTCGGACGAGGCGGGCACGCGGACGTTCACGCTCAAGTCGGTCGGCCAGTCCAAGGGCGTGGTCGTGGCCACCCTCTCGGGCGTCACGGACCGCAACGCGGCCGAAGCGCTGAGGGGCCTGCACCTCTTCGTCGACCGGGACCGGCTGCCGCCGGCGGACGAGGAAGAGTACTACCACGCCGACCTGCTGGGCCTTGCGGCCGAGCTGGTCGGGGGCCAGGCGCTGGGCCGGATCACCGCAGTCTATGACTTCGGGGCCGGCGATGCGCTCGAGGTGACGGGTGCCGACGGTGCCGTGGTCATGGTGCCCTTCACCAAGGCTGCTGTACCGGTCGTCGACCTCGCTGCCGGCAAGGTCGTCATCGACCCGCCGGCCGGACTGTTCGAAAAGCCGGAGCCGCCGCAGCCGCTCGAGCAGCAGGCGGCACTGGCCGGAGACCCGTCGTGACGTCGCGGGGGACTTGGGCCGCGGCCGTGCTCACCCTGTTCCCGGAGATGTTTCCGGGACCGCTCGGGCTCTCGCTCGCCGGCAAGGCGATGGAGCGCGGGCGCTGGTCGTTGAAGACGGTGGACATCAGGTCGTTCGCGACGGATGCCCACCGGACGGTCGACGACACGCCGTTCGGCGGCGGCCCGGGCATGGTGCTGAAGCCGGACGTGGTCGATGCGGCGCTCAGGGCCGAGACGACGCCAGGCCCGCGGATCTATCTCTCGCCCCGTGGGCGGGTGGTCGATCAGCGGCGCATCCGGGAACTGGTCGAGGGCCCTGGGGCCGTGCTGCTGTGCGGCCGGTTCGAGGGGCTGGACCAGCGGGTGATCGAAGAACATGCGCTCGAGGAGCTGAGCCTCGGCGATTTCGTGCTCTCCGGCGGCGAGCCGGCGGCGATCGCCATCCTCGACGCCTGCGTCCGGCTGCTGCCGGGCACGGTCGGAGCGCCCGAGACGCTGATCGAGGAGAGCTTCGAGGCGGGCTTGTTGGAATACCCCCACTACACCAGACCGCAGGTGTGGCGGGGGCGCGCGGTACCGGAGGTCCTCCTGTCCGGCAACCACGCCAAGATCAAGGCCTGGCGACAGGCTGCGGCAGAGGCGGCGACGAAGGGGCGACGGCCCGATCTGTGGGATCGGTACCAGGCCAGGACGGCCGCCCGCCAGAATAGCAATGGAACTGAACGCGCGACCGGCCCACTGGCCGGCGCCATCGAGGAAGAGGTGTAGAAATGAACCTTCTGCAGACGATCGAGCAGGAGCAGGTCGACAAGCTGGCCGCCGAGCGCGGCGTGCCGGACTTCATTCCGGGCGACACGATCAAGGTCAGCGTCAAGGTCGTCGAGGGCGACCGTGAGCGCATCCAGGCGTTCGAGGGCGTGTGCATCGCCCGCAAGAACGCCGGCATCAACTCGAACTTCACGCTGCGCAAGATTTCGTACGGCGAGGGTGTCGAGCGCGTCTTCCCGCTCTATTCGCCGCGGCTGACGGCGATCGAGGTGGTGCGCCAGGGCGACGTGCGCCGCGCCAAGCTCTACTACCTGCGCGGCCGGACCGGCAAGGCCGCCCGCATCACCGAAAAGGCCCGCTCGACGGCCGCCAAGGACGCCGAGTAAGCGCTTGTTGCATCCCGGGGCCAGCCGACCGTTGGCCTTGGGCGCGCTTCCTCAAGATCGCCAAATTCCGTGCGGGCAAGATGTCCCGCGCGGTATTGGGTGCTGGTGGTGGAGATCACATCCGCGCAACCAGAAGTGCGGTATGGTGATATTCGATAAAATACGATATAGTCCGCGCCCATTGTTAGGGTGCTTTTGATCGCATTGATGTTCTAGCACGGCGTCCAACTACTTTTTTTATGGGATCAATATTATGAGCGAAGTCCAGTCGCCCCAGCCGAAGCCCCCTGCGCCGCCGGAAGAGGTCGGGGCGGGTAAGTACGCGTTCGCCGCATCCCGCCGCAACTGGCTCAAGGTCGGTCTCGCCGCCGCCCCTGTCGTGCTCATGCATAACCGGCCGACCTTCGCATCGACGTCCTCGTGCCAGGCACCGTCGGCCTGGATGTCGATCACCGTGGCCAACAGGAACGGCGTCAGCCTGTCGCATCAGCCGAAGTCGTCCTGCAGCCTCGGCCGGTCGCCCGGCTATTGGAAGCAGGGCTACTGCGATAGCAACCCCTACGCACTGGTCTCGCCGCAGGCCGGCAATCATGCGGGCTGTTCCTATCCGGCCAGCGGCGCCACCTTTCACTCGATCTTCGGCGCCGGGCCGACCGCCACGTTCGGCACCCTCCTGTGGCAGAGCCCGGGCAGCACCGAGTTCCACTTCGTCGCCGCCTATCTCAACGCCGCCAACAGCGGCAACGGCTCGGCAGCCGGGATCACCAACTACCCGATCTCGAAGGGCACGGTCATCGCCATGTATGATGGCAATTACGTCGACTCGACCGGGACCCGCTGGAGCCAGGCGGACGGTCTTAACTACATCAAGAGCCTCGAGTCCTGAGCCCGGCTTTCAGGCAAGCAAGCCGGCCCGCGGCAGCACCTCGCGCCGCGGGGGTTTCGGCACATCCCTAACGACGCGTCCATGACGACATTGCGTCGCAGCCATTCGAAGCCAGCCCAATCTTTCCAAAACCGCACCGCACGCGGAACAAAAAATCCATTTTGCCGCCGGACGCCCGGGGTATCATCGCGCCTCTTTCAGCCCTGTGATACCGAGGACACCCGACCGTGGCCGCACCGCGCACGCTCTTCGACAAGATCTGGGCCAGCCATCTGGTCCATCGTCAGGACGACGGCACCTGCCTGATATATATCGACCGCCATCTCGTCCATGAGGTGACGAGTCCGCAGGCGTTCGAGGGGTTGCGCCTTGCCCACCGGCCCGTGCGCCGGCCGGACGCGACGCTTGCCGTCGCCGACCATAACGTGCCGACAACCGACCGGGCCGCCGGCATCACGGACGAAGAATCGCGCATCCAGGTCGAAACCCTGGAGAAGAATGCGGCGGCGACGGGCATCACCTATTTCGCGATGGACGACGTCCGCCAGGGCATCGTGCATATCGTCGGGCCCGAGCAGGGCTTCACGCTGCCGGGTACGACGATCGTGTGCGGCGACAGCCATACCTCGACGCACGGCGCGTTCGGCGCGCTCGCGTTCGGCATCGGCACGTCGGAGGTCGAGCATGTGCTGGCGACCCAGACGCTGATCCAGAAGCCGGCCAAGAACATGCTGGTCGAGGTCGAGGGCGACCTGCCGCCGGGTGCGACGGCCAAGGACATCGTGCTGCACATCATCGGGCTCATCGGCACGGCCGGCGGCACCGGCCACGTCATCGAATATGCCGGCTCGACCATCCGCGCGCTCGACATGGCGGGGCGCATGACGGTCTGCAACATGTCGATCGAGGGCGGCGCCCGCGCCGGCCTGATCGCCCCGGACGAGACGACCTTCGCATATGCCCAGGGCCGGCCGATGGCGCCCAAGGGTGCCGCCTGGGAACAGGCCGTCGCCTATTGGAAGACGCTGCCGTCCGACCCGGGCGCCCATTACGACAAGGTCGTGCGCATCAACGCCGCCGACATCGTGCCGCAGGTGACCTGGGGGACCAGCCCCGAGGACGTGCTGCCGATCACCGGCCACGTGCCGGATCCGGCTAAGGAGGCCGACGATCAGCGCCGCGCCGCGATGCAGCGCTCGCTCGATTACATGGGCCTCGAGCCGGGCACGCCGCTCACGGCAGTGCCGGTGCAGCGCGTGTTCATCGGCTCCTGCACGAACGGCCGGATCGAGGATCTGCGCGCTGCCGCCGCGGTCGCCAAGGGCCGCAAGGTTGCGGCCGGCGTCCAGGCGATGGTCGTGCCCGGCTCGGGCCTGGTCAAGCACCAGGCGGAGGAAGAGGGCCTGGACCAGGTCTTCCTCGCCGCGGGCTTCGAATGGCGCGAGCCCGGCTGCTCCATGTGCCTCGCCATGAATGCCGACAAGCTCGAGCCGGGCGAACGCTGCGCCTCGACCTCGAACCGCAATTTCGAGGGACGCCAAGGGCGCGGCGGCCGCACCCATCTGGTCAGTCCGGCGATGGCGGTCGCGGCCGCAGTGACCGGCACGCTCGCCGACGTGCGCACCCTGCCCTCCCTCTGACGCCCTTCCCTCTGACGCCAGGCGCCGATCCATGCAGAAATTCACCAGCCTGACCGGGGTCGCGGCCCCGCTGCCGATGATCAACATCGACACCGACAAGATCATCCCGAAGCAGTACCTGAAGACGATCCAGCGGACCGGGCTCGGCAAGGGCCTGTTCGACGAGATGCGCTACAAGGCCGACGGTTCGGAGAACCCGGACTTCGTCCTGAACCAGCCGGCCTATCGCCAGTCGAAGATCCTGGTCGCCGGCGAGAATTTCGGCTGCGGCTCGAGCCGCGAGCATGCACCCTGGGCGCTGCTCGACTACGGCATCCGCTGCATCATCGCGTCGAGCTTCGCCGACATCTTCTACAACAACTGCTTCAAGAACGGCGTCCTGCCGCTGATCGTGCCGGAAGAGACCGTGGCGCAGCTGATGGAGGACGCCGGCAAGGGCGCCAACGCGGTGCTGACCATCGACCTCGAGAACCAGACGATCAGCCGCCCGGACGGCGAGAAGGTGTCGTTCCAGATCGACCCGTTCCGCAAGCATTGCCTGCTGAACGGCCTCGACGACATCGGCCTCACCCTCGAAAAGGGCCGGGAGATCGACAGCTACGAGGACCAGCTCAAGCTGACCCAGCCCTGGCTCGCGCGGGCGTAAGGCCGGTCGCCCGACAGACCCTCACCCTCCCGCTCTCGCGGGTCCCTCCCTCTCCCGCACGGCGGGAGAGGGTTGGGGTGAGGGTCGAGCGGCCAGATTGAACGAAATTCGAGGAGCGTGAAGTGACGGCGAACAAGAAACTCCTGGTCTTGCCCGGCGACGGCATCGGCCCTGAGGTGATGGACGAGGTCGAGCGCGTGGTCGAGTGGCTCGACGCCAAGCGGCGCGTGACCTTCTCGGTCGAGCGCGCGCTCGTCGGCGGCTCGGCGTACGACGCCGAGGGCACGCCGCTCACGGATGCGACCATGGCGAAGGCGCAGGGTGCGGACGCGGTGCTGCTGGGCGCCGTCGGCGGCCCGAAATGGGAGAAGCTGCCGTTCGAGCACCGGCCGGAACGCGGCCTCCTGCGCTTGCGCAAGGAGATGGCGCTGTTCGCCAACCTGCGCCCCGCCCAGGTGTTCGAGCCGCTGGTCGATGCGTCGAGCCTGAAGCCCGACCTCGTGCGCGGGCTCGACATCATGATCCTGCGCGAGCTCACCGGCGGCGTCTATTTCGGCGAGCCGCGCGGCATCGAGACGCTGCCCAATGGCGAGAAGCGCGGCTTCAACACCCAGAGCTATACGACGAGTGAGATCGAGCGGGTCGCGCGCGTGGGATTCGAGCTCGCCCGCAAGCGCTCGAACAAGCTCTGCTCGGTCGAGAAGGCGAACGTCATGGAGTCGGGCGTGCTGTGGCGCGAGGTCGTGCAGGCCTTGGGCGACAAGGACTATCCCGACGTCGAATTGAGCCACATGTACGCCGACAATTGCGCGATGCAGCTGGTCCGCGCACCGAAGCAGTTCGACGTGATCGTCACCGACAACCTGTTCGGCGACATCTTGAGCGACTGCGCCGCGATGCTGACCGGCTCGCTCGGCATGCTGCCGTCGGCCTCGCTGGGGGCGGCCGACGAGAGCGGCCGGCGCAAGGCGCTCTACGAGCCGGTGCACGGCTCCGCACCGGACATTGCCGGCAAGGGCCTGGCGAACCCGCTCGCGACCCTCATGAGCTTCGCCATGATGCTGCGCTACTCCTTCGACATGGACGAGGATGCGGCACTCATCGAGGATGCGGTCGAAAAGCTGCTCGCCAAGGGCGTGCGGACGGCCGACATCCGGCTCGAAGGCCGTGCGCCGGTCTCGACCCAGGAGATGGGCAAGGCGCTGATCGCCGAGCTCGAAACCCTTGCCACCGAGCAATAAGCCGCAATAGAGCGCAAGAATTCGCGTGTGGCGCCCGAGCAACGACGGGCGGCCGGTCTTTTGACCCGGCCGCCCGTCTTGTTGTGCGACCGGGTGCGCGACTGATACAAACCAGTGACAGTTTGAAAAATAATCAAACGTCTCTGGGGGGAGTTCATGCGCGCTTTCATCGCCGGAGTCGGCGTCTCGCTCGCCATGCTGTCCGGCGCGGCCCAAGCCGCCAGCGAATTTTCCAACATCCTCGTGTTCGGCGACAGCCTGTCCGATAACGGCAACATTCCGAAGCTGTTCGGCATCAACGTGCCGGCCCCGCCCTATTACATGAACCGCTTCTCGAACGGGCCGGTCTATGCCGAGTACCTGAACGGGCTGCTCAGCGTCCCGGCGGGGAACTTCACCGACTACGCCATCGGCGGCGCCCAGGCCGGCACCGGCAATATCGGCGGCCTGCCCAATGCCGGCGTGTCGCAGGAGATCGACCGTTATCTCGCGACCAATCCGCACCCTGGCGCCCGCGATCTGACCGTCGTCTGGGCCGGCGCCAACGACTATTTTGGCGCGCTGCCCGGCATCCAAGCCCTGCCGACCTCCCAGCAGACGGCGGCCTTGCAGACGCAGGTCAACACGACCGTTGGCAATATCGTGGCCGACGTGACGCGCCTCGCCCAGGCCGGCGTCACCAATTTCGTCGTGCCGAACTTGCCGAATCTGGGTGCCACGCCGGACTTTAATACCAGTCCGACCAACTCGGCGACCGCGACCCAGATCTCGACGATCCACAACCAGCTGCTGCCGACCGCACTCGCCGCTTTGCAGGCGCAGTACCACGTCAACATCATCGTCGTGGACGTGAGTGCGCTCAACGCCCAGGTGCTGGCCGACCCGACCAAGTTCGGCGTCACCAACACGACCCAGCAATGCCTGCTCAACGCCGCCTGCGTCGCGCAGAAGCTGCCGTACCTGTTCTGGGATGGCGTGCATCCGACCGAACAGAGCCACGCGCTGCTCGCGCAATATTTCGCGTCCACGATCGATGCCCCGACCGTGGTCGGTGCGCAAGGCGAGCTCGCCATCATCGCCATCCAGAACACGTTCGACGCCATCACCAGCCGCACCCAGGCGCTGCGCGACGGCGCTTCTGGGCTCCTCCTCTCCGACCTCGGCGGCACAGGCGGCGGCAGTGGCATCGCCAACCCGGACAAGCCGTTCGCCGCCTTCGTCTCCGGCACCCACGGCTGGGGCAAGCGCGATGACCGCACAACGGCGGCCGGCTTCAACTACACTGCCGACAATGTCTATGCCGGCCTCGACTATCGGATCACGCCCAACCTGGTCGCGGGCGGCCTGTTCGGCTATGGCACGACCAAGGGCGACCTGCACGGCAGCATGGGCGAGGCCGATCTCGACAGTTACCAGGGCGCGCTCTACGCCACATACTTCCAGGGCGGCTTCTACGGCACGCTTGGTGGCACCTATGTCGGCGACAGCTGGGGCAAGCTCAACCGCAATACCTTCGTCGTAGGCGAAGTGGCGGCGGCGACGAGCCAGGGCCGCACGGCCGGCCTCAAGTTCGAGACCGGCTATGTCTTCGATGTGGGCGGCGTCCATCTCGGCCCGGTCGGCGAGGTGCGTTACGCCAACATCCGCATCGACGGCTACAGCGAAAGCGGCGCCGACGGCATGAACCAGCAGGTCGACCATCAGAACTTCGACACGCTGGTCGGCGCATTCGGCGGCCAGCTGTCCTTCACCGCCGGCTTCGGCGAGGTCAGCCTGTCGCCGCACCTGCGCGTGACCTACGACCACGAGTTCAAGGATGGGCCGCGCGACATCATTACCCGCCTCGTCTCGCAGCCGCTCCTGACGAACGCGACACTGCTCGACACGCCGGCGCGCGACTCCGTGCGCATCGGCGGCGGCGTCGACATCGGCATGGGCGCCAACATGAGCGCGCTCGTCGACTTCAACGCCACGACCAGCCGCAGCGACGGCAACGACTATCAGGCGACAGCGAAGCTGCGCCTTAGCTTCTGATCGAGGCTTCGGGTCAAGAGAGCGGCCGCCGGTGCGATCCGGCGGCCGGTTTCTTCTATGTGCCCCGCCTCAGGCCGGGCGGGTGCCGACGCCCTTGAAGAATGTGTAGGTAAACATGCCGTCCGGTTCGGCGGTCCGGTGCAGGTCGCGGACGCCGGCGGCAAAGTGCGCAGCATCGGCGAGCCCGGCCTCGACAGCTTGCGTCGCGACACCCTCGATCATCGCGGTGAACGTGTCGCGCGTGAAGCTCTCGGCCAGGTCCGGCCGGCTGCCGTCGACATAGACCATGCGCGGCGACACGCGCACCGCTTCGAGCCCGGCCGCGCGGAGCAGCGGATAGAGCCGCCGGCCGATCAAGGCATCGCCGCCCACCGCGCGCTGCAGCGCCGCCTGACACTCGATTGCCGCCCGGGCCGCCGCACTCTCCGGATGGAAGCAGATGAGCCCATGGTCGCCCTCGATCACCGTCACGGTCCCGCCCGGCCGCACCAGCCGGATGAAGCGCTCGAGCGCCGCCGCCGGCTGGGCCAGATGCTCCAGCACGAAGCAGGCAAAGACATGGTCGAAGCTTTCGGGCGCGAACGGCAGGTCGAAGAGATCGGCCTCGAGGAAGCGCACGTTGCCGAAGCCTGCCGCCTCGACCGCCCGCTCAGCCTCGGCGAGCGAGACGGCCGAGATGTCGACGGCGGTGATCTCGGCCCCCGGGCTGCGCCGGGCGAGCGTCACGGTCTGGGCGCCGACGCCGCACCCCACCTCCAGCACCCGGGCGCCGGCCGGATAGGCCGTGTCGTGGTGCAGCAGGTCGGCGAGCGAACGCGCCTGGTCCTGCAGCCGCTGCTGCTCGCGCGGCGCGTAGCCGTGCACATAGCCGTCGCGCAATCTTGCCCGCTCCATCCCCGCTGGTCGATGGGCGGGATTAGGCGCCGCGGCCGACGCGTGGTCTTGGATAGAATTGCAGCGCGGTCAGGCGAGTGCCGCGCGATAGCGCCCGGGTGTGACGCCGCATTGGCGCACGAAGGCGCGGTTCAGGTGGCTCTGGTCGGCGAAGCCGGCCGCGGCCGCGACGTCGGCGAGCGCATGGCCCGCCCTGATCAGCCGGCGCGCGAGCCCGACCCGGCGCGTCACCAGATAGGCATGCGGCGTGATGCCAAGCTCGCGCGCGAAGCCGCGCAGCAGCTGGAACCGGCTGGTGCCGGCAAGGGCGGCAAGCTCTGCCAATGTCACTGGCAGCTCCGGCGCCTCGTCGATCCGTCGTTGCGCCTTGGCGACGACCGGCGAGCGGCGATCGACCGCGATCGGCCGGCTCGCGTGCCGGCGCATGACCTGCATCAGGGTCGCGAGCACGCCTTCCTCGACCGCAAGCGCTTCCGGCGCTGCCTCACGCATGCGTTCGAACAGCCGCAGGAACCGCGCCGCCAGCATGGGATCGCTCGCCATCGGCAGCACTGCATCCGGCAGGTGCGGCGTCTCGTCGGCCAACTCGCGCGCGACCAGATCCGGCTCGAAACACAGCATGCGCCAGGAGCGAATATGGCCGGCGACCGGCAGGCCATCGTGCATCTCGCCCGGATTGACCATGATGATCTCGCCGGCCACCGCCTCGACGGCGCCGATGTCGCTCCAGGACCGATGCCCGCCCTCGGCGATGACGCCGATGCCGAGATGATCATGGACATGGCGCGGAAAGGCCAGGTTCGAGGTGAGGCTCAGCACCTCGATCCCGACGATCGGCGAGCGGTGCTGGATGGCACGATGGATGCGGGCGCTCACGAGCCCCATCACGCGCCGGGCCGCACGCCGGCCGCGGCCAAGTGCGGGCCAAGGCGGCCCGTCAGGAACAGGCCCAGCATGCGGTAGTCGCTCATGAGCGACCAGAACGGATGGCCGAAGGTCTCGGGCTTGTTGTGCTCGACGCCGAAATGGGCGGTCCAGGCGAAGCCGTAGCCCAGGAGCGGGGCTGCGATCAGCCAGAGCCAAGCCCCGCTCGCGATCGCGAGCACGACCGCAGCAAGGGCCAAGAGACTGCCGCAATAGTGCAGCGCGCGCGTCTCCGGCTTCGCGTGGGCCCGGAGGTAGCGCAGCCAGAATGCGTGATAGTCGAGCGCCCCATCGCGGTGGGTCAGGTCGGCCATGATTCCTCACGTCTTGTTTCGCGTCGGCGAGGCGCGTTTAGTGTGTCACTTCTTGTCATTCTGGGTCGAGGAATTCGTCATGGGCTATCGGGTTGCCGTCGTCGGCGCCACCGGCAATGTCGGCCGCGAGATGCTGACCACCTTGCACGAGCGCGAGTTCCCGGTCGACGACGTGGTGGCGCTCGCCTCCACCCGCTCGATCGGCTCGGAAGTGTCGTGGGGCGAGGACGATACGCTCAAGGTCCAGGCGCTCGACACGTTCAGCTTCAAGGGCATCGACATCGCGCTCTTCTCGCCGGGCGCCAAGGTTTCGGCCGTGCATGCGCCGCGCGCCGCGGCCGCGGGCACCGTCGTGATCGACAACACCTCGCAGTTCCGCATGGATCCGGACGTGCCGCTAGTGGTGCCCGAGGTCAATCCCAAGGCGATCGCGCGCTACACCAAGCGCAACATCATCGCCAACCCGAACTGCTCGACCATCCAGATGGTCGTGGCGCTGAAGCCGCTGCACGACATCGCCCGCATCAAGCGGGTGGTCGTCGCCACCTACCAGTCGGTCTCGGGCAAGGGCAAGGAGGCGATGGACGAGCTCTTCACCCAGACCCGCGCCATCTACGTGAACGACCCGATCAAGCCGGAGCAGTTCACCAAGCGTATCGCCTTCAACGTGATTCCGCACATCGACGTCTTCATGGAAGACGGCTCGACCAAGGAAGAATGGAAGATGGTGGTCGAGACGCGGAAGATCCTCGATCCCGACATCCAGGTGAGCGCCACCTGCGTGCGCGTGCCGGTGTTCATCGGCCATGCCGAGGCGATCAACGTCGAGTTCGAGGACGAGATCTCGGTCGAGCGCGCCCGCGCCGCGCTCAAGGCGGCCCCCGGCGTCACCGTGATCGACCACCGGGTCGACGAGGGCTATGTCACCCCGCAGGAATGCGCCGGCGAGGACGCTGTGTTCGTCTCCCGCATCCGCAAGGACCCGACCGTGAAGCACGGCCTCACGCTCTGGGTCGTGGCGGACAATCTGCGCAAGGGTGCGGCCTTGAACGCGGTGCAGATCGCGGAACTGTTGGACCGGGATTACCTGGAGCCGGCGGAGAAGAAGCGGCTGGGCGCGCGCTGAGCGGCAGCACCTCGCCCAGTCTCATCCAGCCACTGCGCAGGTTCCGCTCTCTTTAGCCTACGCCGGCATCGCTCCACCGATCTGTGACGCAAATCGGAGCGCGGCGCGAGGCTTGTTCCTTTTTTGTTCTATTCGCTTGACCGTTCCGAATTAATCCGGTCTCCTAGCCGAACATAGCGAAGGCGCGCCCAGGCGCGCTTCCCGCCGCAACCAACCGCCGGCTGGCCCCGCCTCCGGCGGTTTTCTTTTGCCCAAATTCCGAAGAGTCCTCTTATGCCGATCCTCTCGATCGCGCGGGCGCCTTGTCGTGCGCCGGCGCGGCACTGGCTGCTCATCGCCAAGGCGGGAACCGTCTGGCTATGGCCGGGCATTCCGCTGACCGAACGGCGCGGCGGCACCATCCGGCCGATCCCGCCCGACGCCTTGCGTTTTTGGCTGAGTAAGTTGATGGGGCCGGAAGTCGTCGGCCAGCCGGTGCCGATGCAGGTCGCGCGGGCCGCCGAATATCTGACCGTGGGCGACGAGACCGCCGCCCAAGCCAGCCTCGACCGTGCGCCGGCCGGCACCTTGTCGCCGGAGGGCGCCATGCTGGCGCGGGCGGTCGCCGCCCGGCTCGGCATTGACGTGCCCGCCACGCCGATCGCCAAACGCATGCCGCTCTGGGACCGGCACTTCGTTCTGGGCCTGGCACCGATGTTCGACCGCTTCGCCGAGGCCGCCGACTGGCTCGACAAAGCGGGGGTTTGGGACTCCGACAAGCATCCGCGCTGGCCGCCGGGTGCGAATGAAGGCCGGCCCGGGCAGTTTCGGCCGGTCGACAAGCCGGCCGTGTCGGTGTCGAGCGTGCCGCGTCCTGATCCGAACCGCCCCGGCATCGGCCACAATGGCGGCCCGCCGCTCTTCGACGACGCGCCGCCGGTACCGCCGGAGAACCCCGGCGCCTCCTATCGCTGGCCGATCATCAAGGCGCTGGCGCGCTGGGCGGCGAAACGCGCCGTGATCCTAGCCGCCGAAGATGCAGCGGGCGGCCCGGTCGGCCTAGCCCTGAACGCGGCGCAGGTCGCCGCATGGGTCTATGAATACTATCCCTATATCCGGGCCTACAATGACCCGCCGAAACCGCTCGACGAACTCGAACGGGCGGCCCAAGGCCCGGCGCGCCGCGGCTACGACGTGCATCACATCGTCGAGCAGGCATCGGGGCGCAGCGGCGAAATACCGACGCAGTTGATAAACTCGGGCGAGAACCTAGTCAGCATCCCGACTCTACGACACTGGCAACTTAATTCATGGTACCAGACGCCAAATAGCAGTCTCCTTGATTCGAGTGGTAACTACATGACGCCGCGGAAATATCTTGTCGGTAGAGGGTACGATGAACGTAGAAGGGTGGGACTGATGGGCTTGCACGCAGTGGGAGTGCTGAAATGAAGCTGGATACATTGACGGTCGATGAACTCATCTCCCTCTTCGTGTCGTTCAGCGAGCAGCAATATCCGCTGACACTCAATGACGAGGGCGGAAAGGCCAAACAGATCATAAAAAAGCGAAATGAAATAGACAAAGAGTTGCGCAGGCGCGGCATCGCGGCACGTCTTGAACTCACCAAATTGTTTACACACCCTAACACCCAAGTTCGAATCAATGCTGCTACGACCAGTCTGGGAGTCGCCCGGGAGCCAGCTCTTGGTGTGCTCAGGCAAATTATAAAGGAAGATTTCGGACCGTTTAGACTGGATGCCCGCATGACCATTGCGCTGATAGAGGACGGCACCGTCAATCCGACTTGACGGCCGCAGTTCGGGGCGCTTCGCCAGAAGACTACCTTGACGAGGCGAGCACTTGCCGCGGGAGTAGGGCGAGGGCACTACCGCTCACCCCACCCGCTCCGCCTTAAACACCTCCCGCGGTTGGACCAGTTCGTCCTGCGCCGCAATCAGCTGGATCTCCCGCTCGCCGCGGGCATGGGTTTCCTTGAGCACGGCATAGATCGCCGAGGCTGCGGCCGAGAGTGCTGCGGCCGGATCGCCGCCGGTCTTGAGCCAATGGGCGAGGAACAGCGCCGCGACCGCATCGCCCGAGCCGTTGACCGTGATCGGCAGCAGGGGGGTGGCAACGCGCCAGGTGCCGGCGGCGGTCGCAACCAGCAGTTCGATCTCATCCGCCGGCGCGTCGGACCTGACCAAGCTCGTCAGCACCACGACCTTGGGCCCGAGCGCCCTGGCTGCGGCCGTAGCCTCGACCGCGTCGGCCAGGCTCCGGATCGTCCGGCCCGTCAGATATTCGAGCTCGAACTGGTTGGGCGTGATGATGTCGGCCATCGGCACGGCCCGGTCGCGGAAGAACTCCGGCAAGCCGGGCTTGACGTAGAAGCCGTCGCCGACGTCGCCCATCACGGGATCGCACAGCCACAAGGCAGCCGGATTGGCGGCGCGCACCCGCTCGACCGTATCGAGCACGATCTCGCCCAGCGCCGCATCGCCCATATAGCCGGTCAAGACCGCCCGGCAACAGTCGAGCGCGCCCCGTTCGGCCATGCCCTCGATCAGGCCGGCGATATGGTCGGGCGGGAACACGGTGCCGCGCCATTGGCCATAGCCCGTGTGGTTCGAGAACTGCACCGTGTGGACCGCCCAGGTCTCGAAGCCCAGGCGCTCAAGCGGGAAGATCGCCGCGGCATTGCCGACGCGGCCGTAGGTGACCCAGGACTGGATCGACAGGATTCCGTCCAAACGCCGCTCCTTTTTTGCCACCCGTACTCTCGCGCTCGATGGTAGCCGTCTGTATCCTCTTTGCCGATATGAAGAAACGACGGGTCGGCATGAGCCGGCCGCTTTGGGAGAGTTGAGGATGCCGACCGTTACGCGCCCCCGCCGCAGCATGCTCTATATGCCGGGCTCGAACCCACGCGCGCTGGAAAAGGCGCGCGGGCTCGCCGCCGACGCGCTGATCTTCGATCTCGAGGACGCAGTCTCGCCCGACGCCAAGGAGGCGGCACGCGGCGTGATATCGGAGGCACTCGCGGCCGGCGGCTACGGCAAACGCGAGCTCATCCTGCGCACGAACGGGCTCGACACGCCCTGGGGCCACGGCGACCTCACCGCCGCAGCCAAGATGCCGGTGCACGGCGTGCTGCTGCCCAAGGTCGAGAGTGCCGCGACCGTACGCCAGGCGGCCGCCATCCTGGAGAAGGCCGGCGCCCCGGCGGAGCTCGCGATCTGGTGCATGATGGAAACGCCGATGGGCATGCTGCGGGCTGAGGAGATCGCCGGATCCCATCCGCGCCTCGCGGGCTTCGTCATGGGCACGTCGGACCTGGCGAACGACCTGCACGCCCGCCACACGCGTGACCGGCTGCCGCTCCTGACCGGCCTCGGCCTCTGCCTGCTCGCGGCCCGCGCCTATGGGCTTGCGATCCTCGACGGCGTCTATCTCGACCTCTCGGACGACGAGGGCTTCGCCTATTCCTGCCGGCAAGGTGTCGAGCTGGGATTCGACGGCAAGACGCTGATCCATCCAAAGACCATCGCCACCGCCAACGAGGCCTTCGCGCCGTCTGCCGCGGAGATCGAGCAGGCGAAGAGATTCATCGCCGCATTCGACGCGGCAGAGGCCGAAGGCAAGGGCGTGGTGCTGGTCGACGGCAAGCTGGTCGAGAACCTGCATGTCGCGAACGCCCGGCGCCTGCTGGCGCTGGTCGCGCGCATCGCGGAGCTGGAGGCCGGGTCGTGAGCGCGCTCAAGACCAACCCCGGCAACACCTTCGAGGATTTCTCGATCGGCCAGGTGATCGAACACGCGACCCCGCGCACGATCACGGCCGGCGACGTGGCGCTCTATGTGGCGCTCACCGGATCGCGCTTCGCGCTCGAATGCGCCGAGCCCTTCGCCCACACTCTGGGCTTCCCCGAGGCGCCGGTCGACGATTGGCTCGTCTTCCACATGGTGTTCGGCAAGACCGTGCCGGACGTCTCGCTGAACGCCGTCGCGAACCTGGGCTATGCCGCCGGCCGCTTCCTGGCGCCGGTCTTCGTCGGCGACACGATCCAGGCGACGTCCGAGGTGATCGGGCTCAAGGAGAATTCGAGCGGCGAGAGCGGCACGGTCTATGTCCGCTCGATCGGCCGCAACCAGCTGGGCGAGACCGTGCTCGACTACGTGCGCTGGGTCATGGTGCGGAAGCGCGACAAGGCGAGCCCGGCGCCAACGGCCCATGTCCCGTCGCTGCCCGACGCGGTGCCGGTCGAGTCGCTGGTGGTGCCGGAAGGCCTGGTGCTCGAGGCCTATGACCCGGCCCGCGCCGGCTCGCCCTGGCGCTTCGACGATTACGCCGCCGGCGAGCGGATCGACCATGTCGACGGCATGACCATCGAGGAGGCCGAGCATCAACTCGCGACCCGGCTCTACCAGAACACGGCCAAGGTCCATTTCAACCAGTTCGAACAGGAAAAGGGCCGGTTCGGCCGGCGGCTGATCTACGGCGGCCATGTGATCAGCCTGACGCGCGCCTTGAGCTTCAACGGCCTCGGCAATGCCTTCAAGATCGTGGGACTGAACGGCGGCCGGCATGTCGCCCCCTGCTTCGCGGGCGATACGGTCTATGCCTGGTCGGAAGTGGTCGAGGCCGAGCCGGTGCCGGGCCGCGTCGACCTGGGGGCACTCCGGCTGCGCACCTACGGCGTCAAGAACCGGACGGCGGCGGATTTCCCGGGGCGGATCGACGGCGGGTACGACCCCGCCGTGATCCTGGAACTGGATTACTGGGCGCTGATGCCGCGGTAACCCTCGGCCCTCGCCCGCTCCTGCGGGCGAGGGACCGCATGGTTTTACCGCCAGAAGCCCTCGATCCAGATGTGCCCGCCAGGACGCTCTTCCCAATGGCCGGCAACCCATTCGTGCCGCTCGCGCGGCGGACGCACGTAATGGCCGCGGATCCAGCGGTAGCGATAGCCGTCCCAGCGCCAGAAGCCGGCTTGCCAGACCGCCGCATAGGGCGGCGGCGCCGGCACGACCTCGACGCGCGGCGCCGGAGGCGCCATGGGGACGATGACCGCGCCGGGGACCGCGCCGGGCGGGGGCGGCGGGGGCGGATAGCCCTGGGCCGCGGCCGGCAGGCTGGATGAGAGACCGGCGACGAGCAGGGCAGCCGCCAAAGCCGCCCGCGTCATATCCTTCAGCACGATGAAACACCCCTTCCCATGGGTTGCCTCTACAGGACTGACAGTACGCAGGCGGCGGGCGTTTCCTCCCCGCATCGCGCGCTGACCATGGCGCGTTGACCATGCCGGGGCCGAAGTCACATGCCTTGTGATTATTTCTCAGAGGAATTTTAGGGAATGCCGGAATTCGAACGCAGCAATCCCGAAACACCGGTTGCTTCGGCTTTTATCGCTTGCGCTTAATGCCGGCCGGCGCCTTATGGCACCCCGGGCGATTGACTTGGTCCGGACCCCGCTTTATGTCTCGCTGCAGTGCGTTCGGCCTTGTGCCCGCACGTTCTGAGAGACCTCTGAAGGCTTCACTTTACGAGGCGTTCCCATGCCGACCGCAAATCGCCCCTTGTCGCCTCACCTGCAGGTGTACAAGCCGCAGCTTACATCCGTCCTGTCGATCAGCCATCGCGCCGCGGGGATCGCGCTGAGCGTGGGATCGCTCTATCTGGTCTGGCAGTTGCTGGCCGCGGCGAGCGGCCCCGACGCCTACGCGGTGTTTCAGGGCTTTGCCGGCTCCTGGCTCGGCATCCTCGTCCTGTTCGGCTGGTCGATCTCGCTGTTCTACCATCTGGCCAACGGCATCCGGCACCTGTTCTGGGACGCGGGCTACGGCTTCACGCTCGACGCGACCTACAAGTCCGGCCGCTGGGTGCTGATCGCCACCGCCGTTCTCACCATCGTCGCATGGATCGCCGGCCTCAGCTCCTGGGGAGGCAAGTAATGGCTGAAAAGATGCGCTCGCCGCTGGGCAGCGCCCGCGGCCTCGGCTCCGCACGCGAGGGTGCCAAGGAATGGTGGGTGATGCGGCTGTCGTCGCTCGCCCTCATCCCGCTGTCGCTCTGGTTCGCCGCCTCCGTCATCGCCAATGCCGGCGCCGACTACGAGAGCTTCGCCGCCTGGGTCGCGAGCCCCGTGCCGGCGGTCCTGCTCACCATCACCATCGCGGTGACGTTCTGGCACATGGCCCACGGCCTGCAGGTCGTCATCGAGGATTACGTCCACGTCGAATGGCAGAAGCTCGCGGCCCTCGTCGTCGTGAAGTTCGGCTGCGTCCTCCTGGGCGTCGTCGGCGTGTTCGCCGTGCTGCGCATCGCTTTCGGAGGCTGAGAGGACCATGGCCCAGTCCTACAAGATCATCGACCACGCCTACGACGTCGTCGTCGTGGGCGCCGGCGGCGCCGGCCTGCGCGCGACGCTCGGCATGACCGCGGCCGGCTTGAAGACCGCCTGCATCACCAAGGTGTTCCCGACGCGCAGCCACACGGTGGCGGCCCAGGGCGGCATCTCGGCGGCCTTGGGCAACCTCGGCGACGACGACTGGCGCTGGCACATGTACGACACCGTCAAGGGGTCGGACTGGCTGGGCGACCAGGACGCGATCGAGTACATGTGCCGCGAGGCCATCCCGGCGATCATCGAGCTCGAGCATTTCGGCGTGCCCTTCTCGCGCACGCCCGATGGCAAGATCTATCAGCGCCCGTTCGGCGGCCACACGACCGAGTACGGCAAGGCCATGGCGAAGCGCGCCTGCGCCGCCGCCGACCGGACCGGCCACGCCATCATCCACACGCTCTATCAGCAGTGCCTGAAGCACAACGCCGAGTTCTTCGTCGAATATTTCGCGCTCGACCTGATCATGGACGAGGAAGGCGCCTGCCGCGGCGTCATGGCCTGGGACCTGGCCGAGGGCACGCTGCACCGCTTCCGCGCCCATGAGGTCGTGCTCGCGACCGGCGGCTACGGCCGTGCCTATTTCTCCTGCACCTCGGCGCATACCTGCACCGGCGACGGCAACGCCATGGCGCTCCGCGCCGGCCTGCCGCTCCAGGACATGGAGTTCGTGCAGTTCCACCCGACCGGCATCTACGGCGCGGGCTGCCTCGTGACCGAGGGTGCGCGCGGCGAAGGCGGCTATCTCACCAATTCCGAGGGCGAGCGCTTCATGGAGCGCTACGCGCCGTCGGCCAAGGACCTGGCGTCGCGCGACGTGGTGAGCCGCGCCATGACGCTCGAGATCCGCGAGGGCCGCGGCTGCGGGCCGGAGAAGGATCATATCCTGCTCCATCTCGAGCACCTGGACCCGAAGGTGCTGCACGAGCGCCTGCCCGGCATCTCGGAAACGGCGAAGATCTTCGCCGGCGTGGATGTGACCCGCGAGCCGATCCCGATGCTGCCGACCGTGCACTACAACATGGGCGGCGTGCCGACGAACTATCACGGCGAGGTCATCCGCCCGACGGCGGACAATCCGGATGCGATCGTCCCGGGCCTGATGGCGATCGGCGAGGCGGCCTGCGTCTCGGTCCATGGCGCCAACCGCCTCGGCACCAATTCACTCCTGGACCTCGTGGTGTTCGGCCGTGCCGCCGCCCATCGCGCGGCCGAGATCGTGAAGCCCAACGCGCCGCACAAGCGGTTGCCGGATGATGCCGGCGACGCGGCGGTGGCCCGGCTCGACCGCATCCGCCATGCCGCGGGCAAGACGAAGCCGGCCGAGATCCGGCTCGCCATGCAGAAGACCATGCAGAACAACTGCGCGGTGTTCCGCACCACCCAGGTGCTGGAGGAAGGCGTCCAGAAGATTCACGAGATCGCCAGCAAGATGGCCGATCTCTCGGTCACCGACCGGTCGATGGTCTGGAACACGGACCTGGTCGAAGCGCTCGAGCTCGACAACCTCTTGAGCCAGGCGGTCGTGACCCTCCATTCGGCGGCCAATCGCAAGGAAAGCCGCGGCGCCCATGCGCAGGAGGATTTCCCGAGCCGCGACGACAAGGAGTGGATGAAGCACACGGTCGCCTGGCTCGACGAGAAGAACGCCGTCGCCATCGACTACCGGCCGGTGCATCTCTACACGCTGACCAACGAGGTCGAGGTCTTCCCGCCCAAGGCGCGCGTCTACTAACGGCGCGGACCCAACCGGACGATTAGAAAGGGACCATCTCCGATGGCTGAATTTTCTCTGCCGGCCAATTCGAAGGTCAAGGAAGGCCGCTCGTTCAAGGCGCCGGCCGGCGCCAAGCGCGTGCGCTCGTTCAAGATCTACCGCTGGAGCCCGGACGACGGCCAGAACCCGTCGATCGACACCTACGAGGTCGATCTCGACGCCTGCGGCCCGATGGTGCTGGACGCGCTCATCAAGATCAAGAACGAGACCGACACGACCCTGACGTTCCGGCGTTCGTGCCGCGAGGGCATCTGCGGCTCCTGCGCCATGAACATCGACGGCACCAACACGCTCGCGTGCCTGAAGCCGATCGAGGACTGCAAGGGCGACGTCAAGATCTACCCGCTGCCGCACATGCCGGTGGTGAAGGACCTGGTGCCGGACCTGACCCACGTCTATGCCCAGTACCGCTCGATCAAGCCGTACCTGCAGGCCGACAGCCAGGCGCCGACGCGCGAGCGGCTGCAGTCGGTCGAGGAGCGCGACAAGCTCGAGGGCCTGTGGGAATGCATCCTGTGCTTCTGCTGCTCGACCAGCTGCCCCAGCTACTGGTGGAATGGCGAGCGGTATCTCGGGCCCGCCATCCTGCTGCAGGCCTACCGCTGGATCGCGGACAGCCGTGACGAGCGCACCGGCGAGCGTCTCGACGAGCTCGAGGACCCGTTCAAGCTCTACCGCTGCCACACGATCATGAACTGCACCCGGACCTGCCCCAAGGGCTTGAACCCGGCCAAGGCGATCGGCGAGATCAAGAAGCTGATGGTCCAGCGCAAGTTTGCCTGACTGAGCCCACTCGGCGGCCCTTCATGAAACAAGGCCCGGTCTCGGCAGAGACCGGGCCTTCGTCGTTTTGAGACGCTCCGTTTCCAGGAAACCGCACCAGAAACCACATCTCCCCGATCTTAACCATATCGCCACAAGATATTGTTGAGCAGGCCGAGCGCGCGGCCTATTCTCAATCGAGAATTTACATTTCGCGGACATGTTGGCGTTTCGAGTGGTCCCCACCGCCACGCAACCAGGTCCGGACGGAGGACGATGACTGGGACGTCGCCGATCTGTCGCAGCCAAGCCACCTCGGGCAAGCGGACCCGGGTGGCCGTGCCATGAGGAACTCGGAACGCCAGCGCGCCTTCGCGCTCATCGCCACCGTGCTCGGCTGCCTCGTCATGGCAACCGGCATCGGCCTCATCATCCTGATCGACTACCTGCTTTAGCCGCGCTGCTTCACGAGCCGCACGTCAGCTCTTGCGCAGCCAGACCTCTTCGACCGAATGGTCGCGGCTCTTGCGCAGCACCAGATTGGCCCGGCTACGGGTCGGCGCGATGTTCTGGCGCAGGTTGACGAGGTTGATGTCGCGCCAGATCTCGGACGCCCGGGCGAGCGCCTGCTCCTTCGGCATTTCGGCGTAGAAGCGGAAATAGGCGCGCGGGTCGTTGAACGCGGTCTCGCGGAGCCGCGCGAAGCGCTCCAGATACCACTGCTCGAGCTGGTCCTCGCCCGCGTCGACGTAGAGCGAGAAATCGAAGAAGTCGGAGACGAACAGGCGCGACGGCTTCGTGCCCTGGCTGTCGCCGCCCTGCAGCACGTTCAGGCCTTCCAAAATCAGGATGTCCGGCCGCGCCACGACATGGGTCGCGTTCGGCACGATGTCGTAGGTCTGGTGCGAGTAGGTCGGCACGGCGAGGCGCCGGGCACCGGCCTTGAGGCGCGTCACGAACTCCAGGAGACGCTTGGTGTCGTAGCTTTCGGGGAAACCCTTGCGGCGCATGAGGCCGCGCGCCTCGAGCACGGCGTTCGGGTAGAGGAAGCCGTCGGTCGTCACCAGGTCGACCTTGGGATGGTTCGGCCAGCGCGAGAGCAAGGCCTGCAGGATGCGCGCGGTCGTGCTCTTGCCGACGGCGACGGACCCGGCGATGCCGATGATATAGGTCGATGGCCGCACGTCCTGGCCGAGGAAGCTCTCCTTGACCCGCTGCAGGTCCTGGATCGCCGAGACATGCAGGTTCAGAAGACGCGACAGCGGCAGATAGATCGCCTCCACCTCGTCGAGTGACAGCGCATCATTGATGCCGCGCAGGCGCGCGAGATCGGCCTCGTCGAGCGTCAGCGGCGTCGATGACCGGAGCTTCGCCCATTCCGCCCGGTCGAACCGGTCGTACGAGCTGGGTGGCAAGGTATCGCGCGGCAGCGCGAGAGCAGCGGAGGACATCAAGGAACTGCCCGTGATCGCGGCAACAGAGCCGTCATATTGCATCGCAAACGGGCGCTTGTCCCGACTCATGTTGCAGATCGGGTCGGCATTTCACGGGGTTGAACGGCGGGCGAGTCGATATAGCGGCGCTCCCACCTTTCCCGTCATCCCCACCTGCGCGGTAACGACGGCATTTAGTCGTTAGCGCAAATTCAGCATCGAGACCGAGCCGTCGCTGTCGATCTCGCGGATCGCATCGGCGAGCAGCCCTGCGATCGAGAGCCGCCGGATCTTCGTGCTCTCGGCCTCTTCCGCGGTCGGGCGGATGCTGTCGGTCGCGATGAGCGCGTCGAGCTTGGAATTCTCGATGCGCTCGATGGCGCCGGGCGACAGCACGGCATGGGTGATGCAGGCGATGACCGACTTGGCGCCGGCATCGATCAGCGCCGCCGCGGCGTTGCACAGCGTGCCGGCGGTGTCGGCGATGTCGTCGATCATGATGCAGTGCCGGCCTTCGACCTCGCCGATGATGTTCATGACCTCGCTGACGCCGGCCTGCGGGCGGCGCTTGTCGATGATCGCCAGGTCCTGCGGCTTGCGCGCGGGGCCGGCGTCGTTCGCGAGCTTGCCCAAGAGCCGCCGGGCCCGGACCACGCCGCCGATGTCGGGCGAGACGATCGAGATGCCGTCGACCGCCATGCCCCACATGCGCTGGATCTCGGCCGCGAACAGCGGCACCGCCTCGAGATGGTCGAGCGGGATGTCGAAGAAGCCCTGGATCTGGCCCGCATGCAGGTCGAGGGTCAGCACCCGGTCGACGCCCGAGGCCGCGATCATGTTGGCGGCGAGCTTGGCCGAGATCGGCGTGCGCGAGCCTGTCTTGCGATCCTGGCGCGCATAGCCGAAATAGGGGATGACCGCCGTGATCTGGCGCGCCGAGCTGCGTTTCAGCGTGTCGGCCAGGATCAGGAGCTCCATCAGGTTGTCGCTGGTCGGCCGCGACGTCGGCTGGATGACGTAGACATCCTCGCCGCGCACGTTCTCGTGGATCTCGGCGAACAGCTCCTGATCGGCGAAGCGCTTGATCACCGCCTCGACCGGCGGCAGGTCGAGCGCCTTCAAGACGTCCCGTCCAAGCTCCGGATGGGCGGTGCCGATGACGATCTTCATTTCGGTTCCTCTGGCGCGCCGACCTGCGGCGAAGGGGTACACCCCAGCGGGCGGACGAGACGATAGTGCGGGCCGGTGCCGGGAGTCTCGAACTCCGCGCCGACCGGCTCGAAGCCATGGCGTCGATAAAAGGCGAGGGCCGTGGTCCGGCCGTCGCACCAGACGAGAGAGGCACCGCGCCGGTCGAGCTCATCGAGCGCGAAGGCGAGCGCCTGGCTGCCGACCGCGCGGCCGCGCCAGTCGGGATGGGTGATCATGCCGCGCAGGCGCCAGACGCCGGGTGTCACGCCACCAGCCTGGTCCTCCAGCAGCAGCGAGGCGGAGCCGACCAGCGTCTCGCCTTCGCTGGAACCGGGAGCGCTTGAGACCAGGGCGAACACCCCGACATGGAACGCATCGGCCGCCTGGTCATAGACCGAGCCGCCCCTGGGCATGCCCGGTCGAAGATAGGTCCAGCGCAGGGGCCGGCCGTCTTCCTCGGTAATGAACCGGGTGGCGAAACTCTGGGTCATGTCCCCAACACGGGCAACCTGTCGAACGATCGGGCGGATATAGCATCAGGGCTCCGCCCAATCACCTCTCGACAGGCCGCCCCCCGACAGGCCAGTTATGCATCTTGGCGCTATATGCGGCTCAGAACTCGTAGCCGATGACCCGATCGAGCGAGAAGCGGCCGCCGCCGTGGATGAAGATGGCGAGCGCCAGCAGCGCCCACATCAGCGGATATTCATAGCCGCCCGAGGTCCAGAAATAGCCGTTGGCGAGATGCACCGACAGGATTGCCACCGCCATCATGATCGCGACGCCGGCGGCCGCGATGCGGGTGAACAGGCCCAGCACCAGGAACAGGCCGCCGAAGAACTCGACCGTGCCCGTGACATAGGCGAGCGGCAGCGCCGGCTCGATCCCGACCTTCGCGAAGAAGCCGGCCGTCTTGCTGATGTCGCCGCCGAACAGGCCGAACAGTTTCTGTGCGCCATGCGGCAGCAGGAACAGGCCGGTCACCATCCGCATCAACGGGTAGCTCGCCCCCTGCAGCGCGTCGTAGATCGGTCCGACGAAGCCGACGACCCGCTTCGGATGATTCATCCCCATGTCTCCGTCTCGAAGAAGTTGCAAGCGGCACGAAACTTACCGCAACCCGCTCGAATTTAGCCAGCCCACCCTTGACCTTCCCATGATGGGAGACCCCATGTCTCAGGCCGGATGAATTCGGATGCCCCTGCCATGACCGTGACTGCTACCCCGACCGCCGCCCCGCTGCGCCTTGCCATCACCGGCATGACCTGCGCCTCCTGCGCCGGCCGCGTCGAGCGGGCGCTGAAGCGCGTGCCCGGCGTCGAGAGCGTCACCGTCAATCTCGCGACGGAGGAGGCACTGGTCTCGGCCGCGGCCCCCACGGATGCGCTCATCGCCGCCGTCGTAAAGGCAGGCTACGGCGCCGCACCGCGCGCCGATTCGGTTGCAGCACCGGCGGGACCGCAGGCCCTACCGGTCATCCTCGCCTGTCTTTTTACCGCCCCGCTGCTGCTGCCGATGCTGCTCCAGCCGTTCGGCATCACGCTCATGCTGCCGATCCCGCTTGGCATTGCGCTCGCCGCACCGGTGCAGCTGTGGTTCGGCCGGCATTTCTACCGCGCGGCCTGGGCGGCACTTCGCTCCGGCGACGGCAACATGGACCAGCTGGTCGTGCTCGGCAGCAGCGCCGCCTGGGTGCTGAGCCTCTACAATCTCGCGACCGCGCCGGCCGGCGCCACGCCCGAGCTTTACCTGGAGCCGGCCGCGGCGATCGTTGCCTTCGTGCTCCTGGGCAAGCATCTGGAGGCCCGGGCGAAGCGCCATACGCGCGACGCGGTGACCGCGCTCGCGGCCTTGCGCCCCTCGACCGCCAGCGTGATCGAGGACGGCCGGGAGGTCGAGCGGCCGGTCGAGGCCCTCCGGCTCGGCGACCTGATCCGCGTCCGGCCAGGCGAGCGGCTGCCGGCCGATGGCATCGTGCGCGACGGCCGCGCCGGGCTCGACGAGGCGGTGCTGACTGGCGAGAGCCATCCGGTCGAGCGCGGCCCGGGCGACACGGTCGTGGCCGGCGCGCTGGCGCTCGACGGCGCGCTCACCATCGAGGTGACCGCACTCGGCCGGCAATCGGCGCTGGGCCGCATCCTGGCCCAGGTCGAGGCCGCGGAAGCGACCAAGGCACCGGTCCAGCGCCTGGTCGACCGGGTGAGCCGCGTCTTCGTGCCGGCGGTGCTGGTGATCGGGCTCGCGACCATGCTCGGCTGGGCCCTCGCGGGGGCGGCGCCGTCCATCGCGGTGCTGCGTGGCGTCGCGGTCTGGGTGATCGCCTGCCCCTGCGCGCTCGGCCTCGCGACACCCGCGGCCCTCGTCGCCGCCTTTGGCAGTGCGGCGCGGCGCGGCATCCTGCTCAAGGACCCGGCGGCGCTCGAAGCGGCGCACCGCATCGACCTGGTTGCCTTCGACAAGACCGGCACGCTGACCGAGGGCAAGCCGGTCCTGACCGAGATCCTGGCCGCGGACGGCGACGCGGCCACGGCCCTCCGCCGCGCCGCGGCACTCCAGGACGGCAGCGAGCACCCGCTGGGCCAAGCCCTCGTCGCGGCACTCGGCGAGCGCGGCCTTGCTGCCCCCGAGATCGGCAACTTCCGTGCCCTGCCCGGCATCGGCGTCGCGGCCGAGATCGACGGAGAGGCCTACGCGGTCGGCACCGCTCGGCTGCTGGAGGGCGCGCCGCCCGCGGTGCTGGCCGAAGCGGCAGCCCGCCTCGAGGCCGACGGCCGCACGCTCTCCTGGCTCGTCCGGCAAAGCGACCGGGCACCGCTGGCGCTGTTCGGCTTCACCGACCAGGTGCGCGCACAGGCCGCGTCGGCCGTTGCACGGCTGCGGGCAATGCGCGTCGAGGTCGCGCTCCTGACCGGCGACACGGCCGGCAGCGCGGCCGCGGCCGCGCGGGCAGTCGGCATCGACGAGGTCCGTGCACGCCTGCTGCCGGCCGACAAGACCGCGGCGATCGCGGACTGGCAACGGCAAGGCCGCGCAATCGCCATGGTCGGCGACGGCATCAACGATGCCCCGGCCCTGGCCCAGGCAACGCTTGGCATCGCGGTCGACGCCGGCACCGACGTCGCTGTCGCCGCGGCCGGCGCCTCCATCCGCGGCGGTGACCCGGCGCGCGTGGCCGACCTCCTGGCGCTGTCGCGCGCGAGCTGGGCGGTAATCCGGCAGAACCTGGGCTGGGCCTTCGGCTTCAACGTGATCGGCATCCCGCTCGCCGCCGCGGGCTTGCTCAGCCCGACCCTGGCCGCGGCGGCCATGGCCTGCTCGAGCGTCGCCGTCGTGACGAACGCGCTGCGCCTCGCCCGCTGGCGGCCGAGAGCCTGAGCGCCGCTAGGTCTGCACCGGCTTCTAGTTCTGTACGGGTTTTCGGGCGCCGCGCGGCTCCTTGAGCCCATGCAGCGTCAGGAGCGCGCAGGTGAACAGCAGCACGGCCCCGGCCTGGTGCGTAGCGGCAAGCGGCACCGGCACGACCAGGAGCAAGGTCGAGATGCCGAGCGCCACCTGGATGCAAGCCATCAGCATCAGCAGGTTCAGGGGCGTGCGCACGCTGCGCGGCACACACTGGCCGCGAGCCGCGAGCCAGAAGGCGAGGATGGCGCAGAAGGTGGTGATGGCAAGCAGGCGATGGTCGAACTGCACCGTCGCGATATTCTCGAACAGGTTCAGCCACCACGGATCGAGCTGGAGATATCCCTCCGGCACGATCCGCCCGTCCATCAGCGGGAAGGTATTGTAGGTAAGCCCCGCCTTGAGGCCCGCCGTGAAGCCGCCGGCGATCATGGTCAGCGTCACCAGCGCCAGAATGCCGCGCGCCACCCGACGGAACGTACGCAGCCGTGCGCCGTCGAGCCAGAGCGGCTCACGCCTCAAAATGTCGGCTGCGATCCAGATGAGATAGCCGTAGATCGCCACCGCCAGCATCAGATGCGCAGTCAGGCGGTACTGGCTGACGCTGGTGCGGACCGCGAGGCCGCTTTCGACCATGTACCAGCCGAGGGCCCCCTGGAGCCCCACCAGGAACGGCACGGCGACGAGGAACGGCACGTCGGCACCCTTGATGCGCCCCTGCACCAGGAACAGGACCAGCGGCACGAGCGCCACCAGGCCGATGAGCCGGCCCCATAGCCGATGCGCATATTCCCAGAAGAAGATGCCCTTGAACTCCGCAAGCGTCATGCCGTGGTGGATCTCGCGGTATTCCGGGATCTGCTGATACTTCGCGAACGCGTCGGTCCAGGCCGCCTCGCTCAACGGCGGCAGCGTGCCCGTCACCGGCTTCCATTCGGTGATGGACAGGCCGGACTCGGTGAGACGCGTGACGCCGCCGATCACCACCATCAGCAAAATCATCACGGCCGTTGCAATCAGCCAGTAGGCGACCACACGGTCCGTCGCCGTCTTGCGAACCGGCACGGCGGTAGCAGCGATGCTCAAGGGCAGCCTCGAAATCTGTTCCGACGGAAGAGGCGTGCGATCTTATGTCCGTCAGGCTCGCTTGCAAGTGCTTTGTCGCACCGCCCCCTGGAGCCCCTCGCCCCACCGGCCGAAAGCCTGCCGTTTCCCGCCCCGGTCGATCGAGACAAGCCCGTGCACAATCAGATCGTTAGCAGATGATCTTCAGAAACGAAGGGATGGAGTGGAAATTTCCTAGCGGCCTGCCAAACTCTGCGCGCATAGTGCTCTAACGCGTTCTGTTGAGAGGAGTGCGTCCCATGAGCGCAATCGATGAGCCTGCGGAAAGCGGGCCAGCGCCCCTTGGTCCAGGCTTCATGCTGTGGCAGGTGACCAACGGCTGGCAACGCGCGGTCAGGGCGGCTCTGGCGCCAACCGGCCTGACCTACGTCCAGGTCGTACTGCTGTCCGGCCTCAAGGATAAGCTTGCCGAAGGGCCCACGGTCAGCCAGGCGGCGCTGGCGCACGCGCTGGGCGCCGATCCGATGATGACGTCCCAGGTGCTGCGCACGCTTGAGACCTCCGGCCTCGTGACGCGCGAGCGCAACCAGGCCGACACGCGCTCGCGGCTCCTGAGCCTGACGGCCGAGGGCCGCAAGCGGCTGGCGGCCGCTCTGCCGCTCGTCGCCGCGGTCGACACGGAGTTCTTCGACGTGCTGGGCCGGCGCGAGGAACGGTTCCTGAAGGCCATGCGGCGGCTCTGGCGCAAGCAGCGCCTGGCCGGACTTGGTCCCTCGCCCGCGACGGCGGAGGCCCCTGCCCCGGAACCCGCCCCGGAGCCGGCCCCGACGCCAACCAAGACTGCGCCCGCCAAAACTGCAGCAGCCAAAACTGCGCCGGCCAAAGCCCCGTCATCAAAAGCCCCGCCAACCAAAGCCACGACGCCCAAGGCGGCCGCGGCCAAGGCAACGCCCGCCAAAGCGGCAGAGGCCAAAACGGCGGCAGCCAAAGCGACGCCGGCCAAGACGACCGCAGCCAAGACGACGGCAGCGGAAACGCCGACCAAAACGACATCGGCCAAAACGACGGGCGCCAAGACTGCACCGGCCAAAACGGCGCGGCGTAAAACCGCCGCATCCAAGCCGGCGGCCAAAGCAGCGACGACCAAAACGGCAGCCGCCAAGAAAAAGCGGCCGGCCCGTCAAAAGACGTCGCCGGCCGCCTGACGCGGAACGGGTACGCGGAACGGGTACGGGGTCAGCCCCCGGGCAGAGGTGTCGATCCGGATCGATCAGGTCCGGATCGGCACGGGTTCAGATCGTCATGAACCGCGCCCGCGCGCCGCGCTCGATGCCGGCGGCGACCAGGCGGTCGATGCCCAGGCGATGGCGCAGCAGCTCGAGGATGCGCAGCTCCTCCTGCGTCGCCTCGCCATCGACCGCGACCACGTCGCAGGCGATCGCATAAGCCGTCTCCCTGAGCTTCGGCGGCAGGGACTCGCGGATCTGCTTCAGCGCCAGCTCCAAGCCGTCATCCTGGCCCAGGAACTTGGCGCATTCCTCGAGCGTGGCACCGAGCTTGGAATTGTCGTACCCACGGAAGACTGGCAGAAAGCTGACGACTTCGCCGATGATGCCGAGCTCGGCGTCAGTCATGTCCGCATCGGCGGCGGAGACCAGGAACATCGTCTGGATCAGGGCCGCGTGATGATCGATCATGGAAACATGTCCTTCTGGCAGACGAAACCGTCCTGCCTGAATACGCGGCGATGGTGACGGGAACAAGGCACTTGTGGCGACGGCCCCTCCTCGTGGTCCTGGCGACTGCGTTCTCGGCGGTGGCGTTCTCGACGACGGCACTGGCCCGGGCCGAGACGTTCGACCCGCAGGCGGTGCTGGCCCAGGCCTTTCCCGAGATGCGCGCTCTGCGCAAGGCGATGAAGCCGGAGATCGTAGCGCTCGAAGTGCGACTCGATGCCGAGGAGCAGGCCGGCGCCGACCGCAGTTGCCTGCGCCAGGCGGTCACCGAACTGCGCTGGCTCCTGGCCTCGACCAGCGACGTGGCACGGGCGGAGCACGCCCGCGACCGGCTTCGCGAACGCGCTGCGGCGGCCGTCAATCCGGCCGGCAGCGTGCAGGATGCCGACGGCAGCTACGGGCCCTGCGTCGAGGATTGGGCCTGGAAGCTCGACGCCTCGACCGACCGGTTCCTGTCCGGCGCGCCGATGCCGGTCTACCCGCGCCTCCTCGACCGGGTGAACGACCCGGCCCGGCTCGACGCCTATCTCACGGGCCTGCTGCAGTCAGACTTGCGGCGCGACGGCGTCGACCGCCGCAAGGAGCTCAATATCGCGAGCGCCGATCTCGTCCGCCTGATTCTGCGCCGCAAGCCCGCAGGCTATCCGTGGCGCGATGATCTGGAACCGGTCGTGCGCCGCTTCATTGCCGCGGCCCAGGATCCCTCGACCGGCTTCTTCGGCGAGAGCTACCGGGATGGCGAGCGCACCGTCCGCATGGCGGACCTGAGCGTCACCTTCCACATCGCTCGCTATCTCGACGGCAAGATCGACCATTGGCCGACGCTCATCGACCATCTGATCGCCATGAAGGATGCGCAGTATCCCTACGGCTGGCTCGACGACACCGGCATGACCAGCCACAACAACTACGACGTCGCGACCCTGTTCCGCCTAGGCTGGCCAGCGCTCGACGCCGGGCGACAGCACGCCGTCGCGGCCGAAATCGCCCAGCTGCTCGACTGGTGCCTCGGCACCGCACTCGGCCCCGATGGCGAGATCAAGAGCCGCGCCGTCGGCGAATCCTGGCCGGATGCGCTCTATTTCACCGCGGCTTTCCTGGACGAGGTGGGCTTCCTCGATCCGCGCAAGCGCTATTGGACCGACCGCCCCCTGCCCGACCCGACGCGCATTCGCGCCGGGCTCGCGGCTGAGGCGCGGAAGCTGCCGGCAGATGAGCCGATGGCGCGCGCGGCACTCGACCGGCTGGCCCAACGATAGATGCGCGGGCGATAAGTGGATGGGCGATAGGCGCCCAGACAATAGGCATGGGGGGCAATGCCGTTGTTGGCAGGGGCGGCGTCACGCGTTTAGATAGGTCCGGCCCAGTCGGCTGCCCTTCCCACCAGATGTCGAGAGAGAGCCATGCCGGACGTGAACCCGAGCGACCTCTACGCCCGCTTCCAGACGTTGCTGCCGCTCATCGTCTCGAACGCCCTCAACGTGCTGGGCGCGATCGTCATCCTGATCATCGGCCTGTGGCTGTCGGGCCGCTGCCACACCTGGGTCGTGCGCGCGCTCAGCAAGACGCCGCAGTTCGACGCGATGCTGAAGAGCTTCTTCGGCAGCCTGGTCCGCTACCTGGTCTTGACCGTCACCGTGCTGGCGGTGCTGTCGCAGTTCGGCATCCAGACAACGAGCCTCGTCGCGGTCTTGGGCGCCGCCGGCCTCGCTGTCGGCCTGGCGCTGCAAGGCACGCTGTCGAACCTCGCGGCCGGCGTCATGCTGCTGATCTTCCGGCCGTTCCGCATCGGCCACAAGGTGCAGGTCGGCGGCATCATCGGCACGGTCAAGGAACTGTCGCTGTTCTGGACCGAGCTCGTGACCGACGACAAGGTGCAGGTCATCGTGCCGAACAGCGGCGTCTGGGGCCAGCCGCTCCGCAACTTCAGCCATTATCCGGTGACCTCGCACGCAGGCGAGGCCCGCTTCCGCGTGCCCGAGGCGACGGACCTCGCGGCCGCGACCGGCATCGTGCTGGGTGCGGCCGAAGCCCACCCGCGCGTGCTCAAGGACCCGGCGCCGACCCTGCTGCTCGATCGGACCACGACCGAGAATGCGCTCGAGATCGTCCTCGGATTCTCCGTCGCCGAAGACGAGGTGCCCAAGGTCAAGAGCGACCTCTACCGCACGGTCCACGACCAGCTGGCCAAGGTGACGCCCACGGCGTGATCCGTGTTTCTTGCTCGCCAGGACAGCGCAGGGACTTGATTAGTGTTCATGACAATACCATTATCATGCGACGGGCATGATAATGGTGCATCATGAAACAGTCGGAAGCCGCCACCGAGCGGGTCACGGTGCTGATGACGCCGGCAGAGAAGGTGGCGCTCGAGATAAAGGCGAAGGGCGCCGGCGTTTCGGTCGGCGAATATGTGCGACGGTCCGTCGATTCGTTCGATCCCGATGGGGCGGCTGAGCTCACCCAGCTTGCCGCCCTGGCGATCGAACTGCAGCGGAGCAACGTCGAGGCAGCGGCGGCGCTGGATCGGGCGCTTGCCAGCATCGAGGAGACGCGCACCCAACTCGGCGGCCGGTCGGCCGCATGAGTGCCATCAAAGATATCCTCGCCGGCCTCAAGACCGCGATCGAGCTGAACGGCAAGGTCGTCTCGGTCGGTGCTGCGGTCGAGCGCCTGGCCACGGACGTGCGGGACCTCGACCGCCGGCTCGTGCGCGTCGAGACGATCATCGAAATCGCGCGGCCCGATGGGGCCGTTCTGCGGATCGCCGGCAAGGCACCGAGCGACGACAAGTGATCCTCACTCCGCCTCCGGCCGGAGGAAATATTTCGTCTCCTCGACCGCTTCCTTGAGACCGACGCGGCGGATGTCGACGCCCTCGGGGAAGGCGCCGTAGAGGCGCGAGGGCATCATCGGGTCCAGGAGCACGAATACGCCCTGGTCGCCGGCACGGCGGATCAGGCGGCCGAACGCCTGGCGGAGCTTGAGGCGGGTCAGCATGTCGTCGTAGCCGCGCGAGCCGAAATCCTGGCGCCGGGCCTTGTGCAAGATGTCGGGCCGGGGCCAGGGCACGCGGTCGAACACGATCAGGCGGAGCGAGCGGCCCGGCACGTCGACGCCGTCGCGGACCGCGTCGGTGCCGAGCAGGCAGGCGTCCTCCTCCGCCCGGAAGATGTCGATGAGCGTGCCGACGTCGACCGGGTCGACATGCTGCGACAGGAGCTCGATGCCGGCATCGTCGAGCGGCGCCAGGATGCGCTCGCGCACGGCCTTGAGGCGCGAGATCGCCGTGAACAGGCCAAGCCCGCCGCCGCCCGCGGCCAGGAACAGCTCGCGATAGGCGGCCGCGACCTGGTCGAGATCGTCCTTGCGCACGTCGGTCACCACCAGGCAGCGCGTCTGGTTGGCATAGTCGAACGGCGACGGCACGCGCGCGCGGATCGCCGGGGCGGCCACATGGACGGCGCCGGTCCGTGCCTCGGCCGCCTGCCAGTCGACACCGGCATCGCCGGTGCCGTCGGTCAAGGTCGCCGACGTCACGACCACGCCGTGGGCCGGGGTCACGACCGCCTTGGCGAAGGGCTCGGTCGGGTCGATCCAATGGCGGTGCAGCCCGACATCGACCTCGCGCCCGTCCTGCCGGCTGATCGACAGCCAGTCGACCATGCCTTCGGGCGTCGCCTGCGGCAGGTCCTTGAGCATGGCGCGCCAGGCGGCGAGCGTGATGACCGCGCGCCGTTCCAGGCTGCGGATCGCCGCCTCGATGCGGGTGCGGACTGCCGTGTCGAGCTCTTCCGCCTCCTCGTCGAGGCGCTTGGCCAGATACTTGACCAGCCGCAGGATCGGCGCCTCGAGCCCGGCCAGCGCCTGGTCCGCCTCCAGCGCCGCCTCGGCCAAGCCCTCAATCGCCGGCTGCCGTTCCGTTTCGAGGTCGTAGTTCGCTTCGGGCCGTTGCGCCCGGGCCAGCACCTGCTGGCGCACCAGCGCCAGGAACTTCTCGATCGGGTGGCGCGGCTCGCCCTCAGCCAGGCGATGCAGCCAGCCGTCGCCCGGCAGCACGGCGGCCGAGACCAGGATCGCCTGCAGGTCGTCCGTCGCGGCGTCATCGCCCGCAACCAGGTCCTCATAGCGCCGGCGCATCCCGCGCGCGCGGCCGGCGCCGCCCTCGGCCCCCAGGATCCAGCGCCGGAGATCCGCCGCCGACAGGCCCGAGAGCTGGGCCGAGAAGGCGCTGTCCGCGGCCTCGAACAGGTGATGGCCCTCGTCGAACACGTAGCGCGTCGGCACGGTCGCGTCGTCGAGCCCGCCGAGCGCCGCCTGGACCAGCACCAGCGCATGGTTGGCGACGACGATGTCGGCCCGCCGCGCCCGCCGGATCGAATGCTCGATGAAGCAGCGCGAATAATGCGGGCAGGCGGAATAGATGCATTCGCCGCGCCGGTCGGCGAGGCCCAAGCTCTGGGCACGGCCAATCAGGTCGACGAGCCAGCCCGGGAAATCGCCGCCGACGAGCGCCCCGTCCTTGGTCGCCATCGCCCAGCGCGCCATGAGCCCGAGGCCGACGGCGTTCGCCGGGTTGCCGAGCACGGTCTGCGCCGCCTCCTCGAAATTCAAGAGGCACAAGTAGTTCTCGCGGCCCTTCCTGAGCACGACTCGCTCGGCTTTCAGCCGCGGATCGGGATAGAGCCGGTCGAGCTCGCCGTCGATCTGGGTCTGCAGGTTGCGCGTAAAGGTCGAGACCCAGACGGGGCCGCCGTTGCGCTCGGCCCAGAGGCTGGCCGGCGCCAGGTAGCCCAAGGTCTTGCCGACGCCGGTGCCGGCCTCGGCCAGCACCAGGTTCGGCTCGTCCGGCGCCGCTTTCGGCGCGAAGGCGGCGCTCACCGCCGACGCGTAGTCGGCCTGCTGCGGCCGCGCTTCAGCGGCGGGCGCGCCATTGGCTGAGCTGGCGTCATGGCGCGCCCGGCCCTGGACCAGCTCGGCCAAGCGGCCCCGCGCGTCGGCCGGGTCGACCGGATAGTGGCTCGGCGGCTCGACCGGCCCCGCCTCCTCCCATTCCGGCAGGCGCGACCAGATGTCGAGGCCGGAGAGCCGGCGCGGCCGGCCCGGCAAGGGGGCGGCGCCCAGGGCCGCCAGCACGGCTGGGCCCCAGGGCCAGTCGCCCGCCGCCATCAGCTGCGCCAGTTCGGCCAGGATCGGCGTCGCTTGGCGCTGGATGCGATCGAGCAGGACCGGCACCGAGTCGGCGAGGCCCATCGCCTGGTCCTCGAGCGAGCCGGCGCGGCCGAGACCCAGTGCCATCATCAGGCCGCGCGGCGTCGGCAGGCAGAATTGGCCGGGACAGGTGAAGGCAAACAGCTCCAGCGCGTCGAATGCGCGCAGATCGCGCAGCTCGAGCCGGCGGGCGACGGCGCGGCCGTGCGCCACGAGCGGCGCCTCGTCGCGCGCCCGGCGCTGGGCCGCCCGGAGGTCGAGCGTGTCGATCTCGCCGTCGGCCGTGAGCCAGACGGCGCGCCGCGTGCCCAGCACCAGCACCGGGATTTCGGGCGCCAGGATGCGGGACGGCTTCAAGGGAGCGGCGGACGTCATGATCGCCGCGACTATAGGACCGGCCGGCCCCCTCGCGGCAAGCACGGCATGCCCGCCCGCTGCAGAAATCGCGGTTCCCCTCGTCCGGCAAACCCGCTACATGGAGGAACGCGCCATCCCCCACTCGCCCGAGAAGACGTAAAGGACGCTCCGCGTCGAAAATTTATATGAAGCACAGGCTGAGCAAATATTTGGGCCCCGCCCTGACCCTGGGCCTGATCGGTGGCGCCATCCTGCTGCTGTACCGCTCGCTGAGCGAGATGCGGCTTCAGGACCTGTGGCACGATCTCAACGAGTTCCCGCTGTCGTCGATCTTGATCGCCGCCGGCTTGACGGCCGTCAGCCATCTGGCGCTCACGTCCTACGATTATATCGGCGTGCGCTACATCAAGCGGAAACTCGCCTATTGGCGCGTCGCCGTCGCCGCCTTCACGGCCTATTCGATCAGCCATTCGCTGGGATTCGCCTCGGTCACCGGCACGACCGTGCGCTACCGGCTCTATTCGCGCTGGGGATTCGGCGCGGTCGAGGTGGCGCAGATCATGGCCATGGCGGGGGTTACTTTGTTCCTCGGCATGTTCCTGATCGGCGGGGTGGCCCTGCTGCTCGACGGCGCCCGGGTCCAGGCCTGGACCGACCTGCCGTCGGCCGGCATCAACGCGCTGGGCGTGCTGTGCCTCGCCGTGGTCGCGGCCTATGGCACTGTCGGCTATTTCCGCCGGGAACCGCTCAGCCTCTGGGGCTTCGAGCTGCGCATCCCGAGCCCGCGCTTCGCCGCCGTGCAGATCGCCGTCTCCGGCATCGACTGGTTCCTGGTCGCAAGCGTGCTCTACGTGCTGCTGCCACAGAACAACGTCTTCAATTTCGCGACCTTCCTCGGCGTGTTCGTGCTCGCCTATTTCCTCGGCATCATCTCGAACGTGCCGGGCGGCCTTGGCGTGTTCGAGGCAGTGATCCTGAAGAGTCTGTCGGCCTCGGTGCCGCCTGAGGCGGTATTGTCGTCGCTGCTCGTCTATCGCGGCATCTATCACCTGTTGCCGCTGACCCTGGGTGGCGTCATCTTCTTCATAAATGAGTTCAAACGCTCGCACGAGCGCATGCGGCGGAACGCACCCACCGGCCCCAAGGCGGCCGACCGACGCGGCTAGGTAGTCAAAACAGGACCTTTCCAGAGAGGACCGAAGATCGATGTGTCGCTGGCTCACCTATAGCGGTCGCCCGATCTATCTCGAGAAGCTGCTGTTCGAGCCCGAGAATTCCCTGATCCAGCAGAGCCTGCACGCCCGCAAGGCGCGGGTCGCGACCAACGGCGACGGCTTCGGCCTCGGCTGGTATGGCGAGCGCGAGATGCCGGGCACCTATCACGAGACGCTGCCGGCCTGGAACGACCGCAACCTCAAGAGCCTGTCGCACCAGCTGCAGGCCTCGCTGTTCTTCGCCCATGTCCGCGCCTCGACCGGCACGGCGACCAGCCGGGCGAACTGCCACCCTTTCACCCACGGCCGCTGGCTGTTCATGCACAACGGCCAGATCGGCGGCTACGACCGGATCCGGCGCGCGCTCGAGCAGCTCATCCCCGACGAGCTCTATCACTGCCGCCAGGGCACGACCGACAGCGAGCTGTTCTTCTATTTGCTGTTCCACCACGGGCTCGATGACGACCCGGCGGCGGCGCTTGCCGCGACGACCCGCACCGTGCTCGAGATCATGGCCGCGCACGATGTCGCCGAGCCGTTTCGCATGACCGCATCCTTGAGCGACGGCAAGCGCACGTTCGCCGTGCGCTTTGCGACCGACCCGGAACCGCCGTCGCTCTATTACGGCTGCGAGCCCGACGGGCTCATCATCGTGTCGGAGCCGCTCGACCAGATCGCCGACCATTGGCATCGCGTGCCGGCTGGCCACCTGCTGACGGTCGAAGGCCCGTGCCGCGTGGCGCTCTCGCCGTTCGGAGCGAGCTGACCCTCGCCCGCTTGCGGGCGAGGGCTTGGTTGTCACAACGCATTGTGCGCGAAGGCCCAGTAAAGCTCGCGGGCGCGCTGGAACAGCGGTCCGGGGCCGAGCTCCCGCTGCTCGTAGCGCGTGATCGGCTGCACCTTGCCGAGATTGCCGGTCGCGAAGATCTCGTCCGCTGCCAAGAGCTCCTGGACGGTCACGACCCGCTCCTGCACCTCGACGCCCGCCTGGCGCAGCAGCCGTACCACGCGCTGGCGCGTGATGCCGTTCAGGAACGTGCCGTTCGGCTCCGGCGTCACGACCACGCCGTCCTTGACCAGGAACAGGTTGGCCGAGGCGAACTCGGCGACGTGCCCCAAGGGGTCGAGCAGCACCGCGTTGTCGAAACCGCGCGCCTTGAGCTCGGCCATGGCGCGACCGCTGTTCGGGTAGTGGCAAGCCGCCTTGGCGTCGGTCGGCGCGGTTTCAGGCGACGGCCGCCGATAGCTGGACAGGCCGGCGGAGAAACCGTCGGCCGACGGCATCGGCAGGTCATAGACCGAGAGCGCGAAGCGTGTCGTCTCCGGCGCGCCGCCGAGGAAGCCGCCCTCGGCCCAGAACATCGGCCGGATATAGAGCGCCGCATCCTTGGTGAAATGGCCGAGACCCTCGCGCGCGATATCCTCGACCTCGCCCGGCGTCAGCATGGGGCCGAGCCCGAGCGCCCGGGCCGACGCCACGACACGCGCGCAATGGCGATCAAGGTCGGGGGTCGTGCCCTCGAACGCGCGCGCGCCGTCGAACACGAGTGACGCCTGCCACATGGCATGGCTCATCGGCCCGAGGAGCAGCGGATTACCCGATAACCATTCCCCATCCACGTAGGTCCAGGACGCCATAAGGTCCTCCCTGCTGGTTTCCCCTGGGACGTGCTGCTTCGCAGTAAGATGCGCAGAGCGGAGCCCGCCATCGGCAGACCCCGAGCCATAATCCTAGGCACGGTTCGCGCACGCTGAAAAGGCCCGCCCGCATTCGCCATGCCCAATGGGCTACCGCTGCTGGAAGAACCTGCGCCCTATTCAATTGCTTGCGCCGGGCGCCGGTTCCGCGTACGGTTTATGTCCGGTATTCTAGACTTTGATCCGAAATACCGGACAAATAGCGCAACAAGCGCCAAAAGCGAAAGGAGACCGGGATGGCTCACCGCATGGGGAATAAAAGCATGAGGACAGCGGCCTTGGCCCTGGGCGTGTTCGCCTTCGGCCTCGGCGCCGCAGGCTCGGCCAAGGCCGAGGGCAAGCTGCAGGAAGTCCTGAAGCGCGGCAAATTGATCGTGGGCACGGGCAGCACCAACCCGCCGTGGGAGTTCAAGGACGCCTCGGGCAACCTCGTCGGCTACGACATCGACATCGCGCGCCTGATCGCGAAGGGCCTGTTCAACGACCCGTCCAAGGTCGAATTCGTGGTCCAGGCGTCCGACGCGCGCATCCCGAACATCACGACCGACAAGGTCGACATCACCTGCCAGGCGATGACGGTGACCGCCCAGCGCGCCCAGCAGGTCGCCTTCACCATTCCCTACTACCGCGAGGGCGTCGGCCTGCTCGAGCCCAAGAACAGCAAGTACGCGGACTATGCGGCGCTCAAGGCCGCCGGCTCCAAGGTCACGATCTCGGTGCTGCAGAACGTCTATGCCGAGCAGATGGTGCATCAGGCCCTGCCGGAGGCGAAGGTCGACCAGTACGACAGCTTCGACCTCATCTATCAGGCGGTGAATTCCGGTCGTGCCGACGCTGCGGCCACCGACATGTCGGCACTGCGCTGGTATCTGAAGCAGAACCCCGGCAAGTACACCGACGCCGGCTATGGCTGGAACCCGCAGACCTATTCCTGCGCGGTGAAGCAGGGCGACGCCGACTGGCTGCAATATGTCAACACGGCGCTGCGCGAGGCCATGACCGGCGTCGATTTCGAGGACTACAAGAAGTCGTTCGAAACCTGGTTCGGCGAGACGCCGCCCGAGCCCAAGATCGGCTTCCCGTCCGAGATGCGTTGACCGGCTGCTGACAGGGATGAGCTGGACGGGGATGGGCTAGGCGGGGATGGGTTACTCGATCAACTTCTCGGTGGTGTGGGGCAGCTTCGACAAGCTTTTGTCGGGGCTGTCGCTCGGGCTGGGGCTCGCCGCCGCCGCCGTGCTGATGGGCATGATCATCGGCCTCATCGGCGGCTTCGCCAGCGTGTCGCAGATCAAGGCCGCGCGGACCATCGCGGCACTCTACGTGACGGTGCTCCGCAACCTGCCCATCCTCGTCATCGTGCTCATCGCCTATTTCGCGCTGCCCGATCTCGGGATCCGGCTCGACAAATACACGAGCTTCATCCTGTCGCTGGGCTTCTATGCCGGCGCCTATCTGACGGAGGTCTTCCGGGCCGGCCTCCTGTCGGTGCCGAAGGGCGTCATCGAGGCGGGCCGCGCGATCGGGCTCACCCGGCTGCAGACGAGCGTCTGGGTCGTGGCACCCATCATGCTGCGCAATGCGCTGCCGGCGCTCGGCAGCACGATGATCTCGCTGTTCAAGGACACGTCGATCGCCGCGGTCATCGCCGTGCCGGAGCTCACCTTCCAGGCGCGCAAGATCAACACCGAGAGTTTCCGCGTGGTCGAAAGCTGGAGCGTCGCAAGCGCCCTCTATATCGCGACCTGCTTCCTGCTGGCCGCGGGCCTCAGGCAGCTGGAACGCCGCTTCCCCAAGTTCTGAGGACGCCCCGACCATGGATGCCTCGTTCTTCGACGAACTTTGGATGGCGCGGAGCGCGCTCGCGAGCGGCCTCTTCTGCACCATCGGCGTCTCGGCCGCGGCAATTACCGCCGGCAGCCTGCTCGGCCTGCTGATCGGCGTCAGCCTGGCCGAGGGACCGAAGCCGCTCAAGCTCGCCTGCCGCATCTATGTGGACGTGCTGCGCGGCACACCGGTACTGGTCCTGGTGCTGGCCGCCTTCTACCTCCCGGCCGTGTTCCGGCTCAATCTCGACGCGCTCACCTCCGGCATCCTGGCGCTGACGCTGTTCTGCGGCGCCCATGTCGGCGAGATCGTGCGCGGTGCGCTGCAATCGATCCCGCCCGGCCAGATCGAGGCGGGCCGCTCGATCGGGCTGACATACCCGAAGATCCTCGTCTATGTGCTGCTGCCCCAGGCGCTCCGGTCGATCCTGCCGACCTGGATCAATACCGGCGTCGAGCTGGTCAAGGCCTCGACCCTGCTCTCCGTCATCGGCGTCGGCGACTTCCTGCTGAAGGTGCAGGAGATCATCGGCCGCACGTTCATGAGCCTCGATTTCTACGTGCTGGCCGGCTGCTTCTACCTCGCCGTCAATTTCGCCGTCGAACGGCTGGGCAAGGCGGTCGAACGCCGCCTCGCCCACTAGTGAAGGTTATCCCGCCCATGCCGCAGCTGCTCGAAATCCGCAACCTTCACAAGCGCTTCCACGGCGTCGAGGTGCTGAAGGGCGTCGATCTCGCCCTTCACGAGCGGGAGGTCGTGTCGATCATCGGCTCGAGCGGCTCCGGCAAGACGACGCTGCTCCGCTGCGTCAACCTGCTCGAGGAGTTCGAGGACGGCGAGATCGTGCTCGACGGCGAGGCCATCGGTTACCGGACCCAGCACGGCCGGCGCCGGCGGCTCGGTGATCGCGAGCTGTCGCGCCAACGCGCCATGACCGGCATGGTGTTCCAGGGCTTCCACCTGTTCCCGCACCTGACCGCGGCGGGCAACGTGATGCTGGGGCTGCGCAAGGTCAGGCACATGGAGCGGGCCGAGGCGCGGTCGCTCGCCGAGAGCTGGCTCGGCAAGGTCGGCCTCGGCCATCGGGCGGACCATTTCCCGAGCCAGCTCTCCGGCGGCCAGCAACAGCGTGTCGCCATCGCCCGTGCGCTCGCCATGAACCCGAAGCTGGTGCTGCTCGACGAGATCACCTCGGCGCTCGACCCGGAGCTGGTGCAGGAGGTGCTGCAGACGGTGAAGGCGCTCGCCGCCGAAGGCGCCACCCTGCTGATCGTTACCCACGAGATGCGCTTCGCCCGCGACGTGTCGCACCGGATCGTGTTCATGGAGCAGGGCCGGATCGCCGAGGAAGGACCGCCGTCTGAGATCTTCGGCGCGCCCAAGAGCCCGCGCCTCGCCGAGTTCCTGCGCTCCTCGCGCGACTGAGACCGGCGCCGCCCGGAACGCCCCCCGGGGCGGCGATGTCGCACGGCCCATCGCAGCCTGCGGGGCGGTCTTGCCTCCCGTCGCGCGGCGGCCTACGCTTCGAGGTCCTATGACCGACCTCATCTTCCATATGTGCCGGCGTGACGAGTGGCAAGCGGCCGCGCGCTCCGTTTATCGTGGCTCCACCCAGGACCAGGCCGACGGCTTCATCCATTTCTCGACGGCCGAGCAGATCGTCGAAAGCGCCGCCCGCCACCGCGCCGGCCAGGATGGGCTGGTGCTCATCGCGGTCGATCCGGCGGCCCTCGGGCCGGAGCTCAAGTGGGAGCCGTCGCGCTCGGGCGCGCTCTTCCCGCATCTCCACGGGTCGCTGCCGCTGACCGCCGTCAGCTGGGTGCGCGAGCTGCCGCTCGGCCCCGACGGCAAGCATCTGTTCCCGCCGCTGAACCGGTCGGGCGAGCAGCCATGATGGCGCTCGCGACCATAGCACTCCCGCTTCTGCGGCTGCTGCCGGCGGAACGCGCGCACGAGCTCACGATCCGCGCGCTCAAGGCCGGCTTCGCCCCGGCCCGGCCGCCGGCCGACGAGCCGATGCTGGCGACGCGTCTCTGGAATCTCGATTTCCCGAACCCGATCGGGCTCGCCGCCGGCTTCGACAAGAATGCCGAGGTGCCCGACGCCATGCTGCGCTGGGGCATGGGCTTCAGCGAGATCGGCACGGTGACGCCGCGCCCCCAGGCCGGCAATCCGCAGCCGCGCCTGTTCCGCCTCGTCGAGGATCGCGCCGTCATCAACCGGATGGGCTTCAACAACGAGGGCCTGGGCATCGTCACGGCGCGCCTTACCGCCCGCGCGCGCCGCGGCATCGTCGGCGCCAATCTCGGCAAGAACCGCGACGCGGCCGACGCGACGGCGGATTATTGCCGCGGTGTCGCCACGCTGGCGCCGCTCGCCGACTATCTCGTGATCAATGTCTCCTCGCCGAACACGCCGGGCCTGCGCGACCTGCAGCGGCGGAGCGAAGTGGGCGCGCTCATCCACGCGGTCATCGAGGCGCGTGATGCAGTCCGCCTCGATCGCCCGCCACCGATCCTGCTCAAGATCGCGCCCGACCTGACACCCCAGGAAATCGACGACATCGCCGAGGTGGCACTCGATTCCAAGATCGACGGCATCATCGTGTCGAACACGACGGTGGCGCGGCCGGCCACGCTGCGCAGCATCAACGCGCCCGAGCCGGGCGGCCTGTCGGGCAAGCCGCTGTTCGAACCGTCGACCGCCGTGCTGGCCGAGGTCTATCGCCGCACCCACGGCCGCATCCCGCTCGTCGGCGTCGGCGGCGTTGCCTCCGGCGAGGACGCCTATGCCAAGATCCGGGCCGGTGCCTCGCTGGTGCAGCTCTATTCGGCGCTGGTCTATCACGGGCCGGCGCTCATCCAGCGCATCAAGCGCGACCTCGCCGCCTGCCTCAGGCGCGACGGCTTTGCCCATGTCGCCGAGGCGGTCGGCAGCGGCGCCGACCGCGTCGCCTCCGGCGTCCATCGGCAGGGAGCATGACCCAGGGAGCACGACATGGCGTTGGATGACGACGAGCTGCCGCAGAAGCGCCCAATCGCCCCCAAGGACCTGACGCCGCTTTCGGTTGAGGAACTGCGGCACTATATCGCCGGGCTCGAGGCCGAGATCGCACGCGCCCGTATCGCGATTGCCGCCAAGGAAAGCCATCGTTCCGGCGTGGAAGGCCTGTTCAAGCGCTGACCTCGGGGACGCGGCTTTTCTTCGCGCCCGCAAAAAACTGCACCTTCCACCGGTTCCGGACCGGCAAACTGTCGTTATATCCTCCACGGGACACGCCCACCGGATGCGCCCACTGGACACGCCCACGGGGCAGGGCAGCCTTCCGTCCTGTTCACCGACCTTCACCAGGAGATACCCATGACCAAGAGCGCCATCGTCACCGGCTCGACGAGCGGGATCGGGCTCGGAATCGCGACATCCCTCGCGGCCGCGGGCTACAACATCATGCTGAACGGCTTCGGCGACGCCGCCGAGATCGAGAAGGTCAAGACCGGCCTCGCCCAGAAGCACGGCATCAAGACGGCCTATTCGGCGGCCGACATGTCGAAGCCGGCCGACATCCGGCAGATGGTCGCCGACACGGTCGAGGCGTTCGGCTCGGTCGACGTGCTGATCAATAACGCCGGCATCCAGTTCACGGCCCTGACCGAGGATTTCCCGGACGAAAAGTGGGACGCGATCATCGCCATCAACCTGTCGGCCGCGTTCCACGCCTCGAAGGCGGCGCTGCCGCACATGAAGAAGCAGAAGTGGGGCCGCATCATCAACATCGCGTCGGCCCACGGCCTGGTCGGTAGCGCCCAGAAGGTCGCCTATGTCGCGGCCAAGCACGGCATCATCGGCATGACCAAGGTCGTCGCCATCGAAGCCGCGAACGACGGCGTCACCTGTAATGCGATCTGCCCGGGCTGGGTGCTGACCCCGCTCGTCCAAAAGCAGATCGAGGATCGCGCCCAGAAGAACGGCACGTCGGTCGAGGCCGAGAAGGCCGCCCTCCTCGGCGAAAAGCAGCCGATGAAGCAATTCACCACGCCCGAGCATCTGGGCGGTCTTGCGGTCTATCTGTGCTCGGACAATGCCGAGACGACGACCGGCACGGCACTCTCGGTCGACGGCGGCTGGGTCGCTGAATGAATTAGCTAAATTGCCGAGTATTGGAGAGGAATCCTTAATTCGGCACGCGTAGGTTCCGTGCGTGGCCGCGGTGGGAAGACCACATTATCGGCCGGTAGCGCACGAACATTTTGAGGGGTTTCTACTAGCCGGGACCGCTCCGCGGTCGGACGGAACAGGAATTCACCAGGACTTTCCCGGCGGGCGCCCTCGCGGCGCCCGCCGTTTTTGCGTCTGGCCGACACAAGAACCAGGATTGAGCCCGGTTTCGCGGCCGGGCTAGGATGCGGGCACGCCTCATTGACCCACTGCCCCGCCCGAAAGGTGCCGCTCCCTGCCATGGCCGAGAATTACGGGCCGAAATTCGCGACCTTGGCGCTCCATGCCGGCCAGCGCCCCGATCCGACAACCGGCGCCCGCGCGGTGCCGATCTATCAGACGACCTCCTACGTCTTCGGTTCGAGCGACGAGGCGGCCGCCCTCTTCAACCTGGAACAGCCCGGCCACGTCTACAGCCGCATCTCGAACCCGACCGTGGCCGTGCTCGAAGAGCGCTTGGCTGCGCTCGAAGGTGGCGTCGGCGCCATCTGCACCGCGAGCGGCCAGGCGGCGCTGCATCTGGCCGTGGCGACGCTCATGGGCGCCGGCGGCCATATCGTCGCCTCCGCCTCGCTCTATGGTGGCTCGACCAATCTCCTGAAGTTGACCCTTCCTCGTTTCGGTATCGAAACGTCGTTTGTGGAGGCACGCGACCTCGACGGCTTCGCTGCCGCCATCCGGCCCGAGACGCGGCTCGTGTTCACGGAATGCATCGGCAACCCGGGGCTGGAGATCGCCGACCTCCCGCGCCTGTCGGCGCTCGCCCACGCCCATGGGCTGCCGCTGCTGGTCGACGCGACTTTCGTCACACCCTATCTGATGCGGCCTTTGGCGCTCGGCGCCGACCTGTTGGTGCATTCGGCGACCAAGTGGCTGGGCGGCCATGGCGTCGCGATCGGCGGGGCGCTCATCGACGGCGGCCGTTTCGACTGGGCGGCATCAGCCAGGTTCCCGACCTTGACCGAGCCCTATGCCGGCTATCACGGCATCAATTTCGCCGCCGAATATGGCCCGGCCGCCTTCATCCAGCGGGCGCGGGCCGAGGGACTGCGCGATTTCGGCGCGTGCATGAGCCCGGCCAATGCGTTCCAGATCCTGCAGGGTGTCGAGACGCTGCCGCTGCGCATGGCGCGCCACATGGAAAATACCGCCCGGCTGATCGACTTCCTCGCCGGTCACGAGGCGGTCGCCTGGGTCAATCACCCGAGCCGGCCCGACCATCCGGATCATGCGCTCGCGGCCGAGCTGCTGCCGCGCGGCGCCGGCTCGATCGTCAGCTTCGGCATCAAGGGCGGCCGTGCCGCCGGCAAGGCCTTCATCGACGCCCTCGGCCTCGTGTCGCACTTGGCCAATGTCGGCGACGCCAAGACCCTGGTGATCCATCCGGCGAGCACGACCCACCAGCAGCTCGCGGCCGAGGACCTGGCGCGCGCCGGCATTGGCGAGGACATGATCCGCCTCTCGGTCGGCCTCGAGGATCCGGACGATCTGATCGCCGATCTGGCCCAAGCGCTGCGGCGGGCGCAGAAGCTGCAGGAGCCGCGCAAGTGACGGCGCCGATGCTCGATAGCCGATCGATCGGCATCGCGACCGGCGGCCGCCCGTTCGACCCGCACCTGCCGGTGATCGTGCTCGTCCACGGCGCCGGTATGGACCATACCGTCTGGGCCTATCAGGCGCGGGCACTCGCCCATCGCGGCTGGTCGGTGCTGGCGGTCGACCTGCCCGGCCATGGCGGCAGCGCCGGGCCGGCCCTGGACTCGGTCGCAGCCATGGCTGGGTGGATCTGGCGGTTGCTCGACCAGCTGGGCGTCGCCCGGGCGGCGCTCGCCGGCCACAGCATGGGCTCGCTTGTGGCGCTCGAGGCAGCGGCCATGGGCGGCGACCGGACAACGGGCCTGGCGCTGCTCGGCACGGTGCCGCAGATGGCGGTCCACCCGACCATGCTGGAATCGGCTAGGGCCGGCGATCACCGGGTGATCGACATGATGGTCGGCTGGAGCTTCGGTCGGCAGAGCCTGCTGGGATCGGTCGGTACGCCCGGCGGCTACCTGCCGGCCGGTGCCGAACGGCTGCTCGAGCGCGGTGACCGGCAGAGCCTTGCGAGCGATCTTGCCGCCTGTGCGACCTACCAGGACGCGCTCGCCGCGGCGGCGCGCGTCGCCTGCCCGACCCGGCTGATCCTCGGCGCCGAGGACAAGATGACGACGCCGGCCAAGGCAGCACCCCTCGCCCGGGCGATCGCGGGCAGCCGGACGATCGTGCTGCCCGGCGCCGGGCACATGATGATGCAGGAGGCGCCCGGCGCGGTCACCGCAGCGCTGACGGAGATCGCCCGAGCATGACCCTCGTGGACAAGCCGACCACCCGCGCCGACTATCGCTGGTTCCTCGACATCCCGACCCGCTGGATGGACAACGACGTCTACGGCCACGTCAACAACGTGGTCTACTACTCGTATTTCGACACGGTCGTGAACAAGATGTTGATCGCCGAAGGACTGCTCGACATCGAGCGGTCGCCGACGATCGGGCTCTGCGTCGAGAGCCATTGCAGCTTCGCAGCCCCGCTCGTGTTCCCGGAGACGGTCGAGGCGGGCCTGCGCGTGGGAAGGCTCGGCACCTCGAGCGTGCGCTACGAGATTGGCCTCTTCCGCGAGAATATCGAGGCGCCGGCCGCGACCGGCCATTTCGTCCATGTCTTCGTCGATCGCACGACGCGACGGCCGGTGCCGCTCGACGAGACGGCAAGAGCCATTCTGGGACGGCTCGTGGTCGCCTGACGCCCGGTCAGTACGGAGCCGGCCTCCGTACGAATACGTAGGGGGGATGACAGCGCAGGCCGCCGCCCTATCTTAATCTTTATGAACGCCTGCACCTGTCGGGCTCGGCCCACCAACCTTCCGCGCCCCTCGGGCGCACCCGATCGCGGTTTCTCGCGATGCTGAACCCGGCATCCGCCAACACGGCCTATTTCGGCCGGACCTACGACGAGGCCATGGGGCTTCTGATCGAGGCGCGCAATTACGTTGCGGTCAACGAGTTGCGGGCGCCGCCGGCCCTGACGCCGACCGACCGGCTGATGCTGTGCTGCGAGACCATGCGCCTCACAACGCGCCTTGCCCATATCATGGCCTGGCTCTTGGCGCAGCGGGCCGTCTACGCCGGCGAGATCACGCTCGCCGACAGCGCGGAAGAGCCTTATGCGCTGGGCGGCAGCAAGATCTGCCTGACGGTGGTCGATGACGTGGACCGCCTGGGCGACGAGTGGCTGTCGGCGCTGCTCGAGCGCTCGCTCCGGCTCTATGTCCGGGTATCGCGCCTCGACGAACGGGTGAGGCGCGAAGTCCTGGTGCACGGCGGGACGGCAGGATCGGCCTGAGTACGCTCGCCGCCTATTGCCTCAAATGCGAACGCGCCGGACAAGCCGGCGCGTCAGCCTTCCCGAACGGTCGAAACCGCTTAGTACTTGATGCCGAAGCCGCCGAAGCGCTTGTTGAAGCGGGCGAGCTGGCCGCCCTGGTCGTTCAGGCGCTGCTGGCCGCCGGTCCAGGCCGGATGGGTCTTCGGATCGATGTCGAGACGCAGCGTGTCACCCGGCTTACCGTAAGTGGACCGCGTGGTGTAGCTCTCGCCGTCGGTCATCACGACGGTGATCTCGTGGTAATCGGGGTGAATTTCGGTCTTCATGGCATGGCTCCGCGATAAGCCGCGTCTTATAGCGGCGGCCCCGCTGCGTTGCAACTCGAATGAGGGGCGGATACATGCCTGAGACCGGCGCGGATTGCAAGCCCAACCCTCGCGCATCGAAAGGCTCGCCTTGCGGCGGCGGCCGGACTGCCCATCTACCCCTCTGATTTTACTGCACGACAGAAGAGCGCGAGGCTGAAGACATGGCCAAGGATCCGACCGGCGGCAGTTCCGGACCGCGCGCCAAGGGGCAACTGAAGGCGCTGGCGCCGCTCTGGCGCTTCCTTGCGCCCTATCGCGGCCGCCTGGCGCTGGCTGGCCTCTGCCTCATTGCCGCTGCCGGCGCGGTCCTGGTGCTGGGCCAGGGCGTACGCCATCTGGTCGACTGGGGTTTCGCCGATCCCTCGGGCGCCCGGCTCGATCAGGCAGCACTCGGCATGATCCTGATCGTGGCCGTGCTGGCCGGCGCCACGGCCGGTCGCTTCTATCTCGTGTCATGGCTGGGCGAGCGGGTCTCTGCCGACATCCGGCGCGCCGTGTTCGACCGGGTCTTGAGCCTGTCGCCCGCCTTCTTCGAGACGACGCGGACCGGCGAGATCCTGACCCGGCTCACCTCGGACACGACGCTGATCCAGACCGTGGTCGGCAGCAGCATGTCGCAGTGGCTCCGGAACGCGCTCATGTTCGTGGGCGCGCTCGCCATGCTCGTCGCGTCGAGCCCGAAGCTCGCGGCCGTCGTCCTGGTACTGGTGCCCTGCGTGCTCGTGCCGATCGTGCTGTTCGGCCGGCGCGAGAAGCGCCTGTCGCGCGCGGCCCAGGACCGGATCGCCGATGTCGGCGCCTATGCCGAAGAGACGCTGAACGCCATCCGCACCGTCCAGGCCTTCACGCACGAATCGGTCGACCGGCGGCGCTTCGCCGAGCATGTGTCCCGGGCACTGGGTTCGGCCGAGCGGCGGATCGCCACGCGCGCGCGCCTTCTGACGCTCGTGATCGCGCTCGCCTTCAGCGCCATCACCGCCGTGCTGTGGATCGGCGGGCACGAGGTGCTGGCCGGCCGCATGACGGCAGGCGACCTCACCGCCTTCGTCCTCTATGCCGTGTTGGTGGCGACCGCCGGCGCCAGCCTCAGCGAGCTCTGGGGCGACGTCCAGCGCGCCGCCGGGGCAGCCGAGCGGCTTCTGGAGTTGATCCGCGAGGTGCCGGACATCGCGGCCCCCGCCGTGCCCGGGCCGTTGCCGTCGCCGCCCCGGGGCCAGGTCGCGTTCCGGGACGTCACGTTCCATTATCCGGCCCGGCCCGACCGCTCGGCGCTCGACGGCCTGAGCTTCGAGGTGGCGCCGGGGGAGACCGTGGCGCTCGTCGGCCCGTCGGGCGCCGGCAAGACGACGCTGTTCCAGCTGCTGCTGCGCTCGTACGACCCGGCCGCGGGCGCGGTGCTGATCGACGGCGTCGACCTGCGCCGAGCCGATCCGGCCGAAGTGCGCAGGCGCATCGGCGTCGTGGCACAGGAACCGGTCGTGTTCAGCGCCAACGCCTGGGAGAACATCCGCTACGGCCGACCCGAGGCGTCGGACGCCGAGGTGCGCGCCGCCGCCGACGCGGCGCTCGCGACCGAGTTCCTCGACAAGCTGCCGGAGGGCTTCGACACGTTCCTCGGCGAAAAGGGTGTCCGGCTCTCGGGCGGCCAGCGCCAGCGGCTCGCCATCGCACGGGCGATCTTGCGCGATCCGGCGATCCTGCTGCTGGACGAAGCGACAAGCGCGCTCGATGCGGAGTCCGAGCGCGCGGTGCAGACGGCGCTCGACCGCCTGTCCAAGGGCCGCACCACGCTCGTGATCGCCCACCGGCTCGCGACCGTGCTGTCGGCCGACCGCATCATCGTGATCGACGAGGGCAAGGTGGTAGCGACCGGGACGCATGCGAGCCTCGTCGGCGAACGCGGGCTCTACGCGCGCCTGGCCGCCCTGCAGTTCGGCGCACCGACCCCTGCCCAGCACGCCGCCGCCCAATAGATCGCCTGATTCTGCCGGACAGCCGCAGTCTGTAACAAAAGGGACATGGCTGCCTCCCACCGGGTTGTCGTGCCGAATTCTCCGACTATATTGCACTGCAGCAAGCGCATTGCGGCGCAACAGTACGGTATTGGGCTATGATTCACTATCGGACGCTGGGCCAAGCGGACGCCGGCGAGATCGAACGTCACCTGCTTCGGCTGAACGCCGACGACCGGTATTCGCGGTTTCACGGCCGCGCCGGCGACGATCATGTCCGGCGCTATGTTGTCCAACTGCCGTGGTCCACTCATTCGGCTATCGGCGCCTTCGAGCACGGCCATCTGGTCGGCATCGGCGAGATCGCCTACGACAAGCCCTTCGTGCCCGAGGTCGCGGAAATCGCGGTCAGCGTCGACCGGGTGCTGCGTGGCCGCGGCGTCGGCCGCGAGTTGATTGAGCGCGCAGTGCGCGCCGCCGGCTGGCGCGGCGCCAGCCGGTGCACGCTGCATTTCCTGCACACCAACGCCTCGATCCCGCGCATCGTCCGGCGCCTCGCCGGCACGGTCGATTTCGCCGAGGGCGAGGCCGTCATCACGGCGGAACGTCCAAGCTTGCGGCTCTGGCTCGACAAGCTCGGCGAGGCGCAGGCCTCGGTCGCGGGCGTGCTAGCGCCGCTCTGGACGAAGGCAGCCTGAGAGCGCACCTCGCTCAGTTCGCGTATTCGGCGCGGATCTGCTGGCGCAGCAGGTCGATCGGCATCAGCTGGCCGGCCTGCTCATAGTACCAGAAGGTCCAGCCGTTGCAGGACGGCGCGCCCTGGACCTCGGCGCCGACCTGATGGATCGAACCCTTGCCGTTCGCCCAGATGAGCGTGCCGTCGGGGCGCACGCGTGCGGCCCAGCGCCGGCTCTGATCGACCAGCACGGTGCCGGGCGGGATCATGCCGCGCTCGACGAGCGTGCCGAAGGGCACGCGCGGCTCGCTGCGCTTCGACTGGATCGTCAGGTCCTCGGCCGGCACGGGCAGCACGGCGGCGATGCGCTCGCGCGCGAGCCGCGCATAAGTCTCGTCCCGCTCGAGCCCGATGAAGCGGCGGCCTAGGCGTTTCGCGACAGCGCCGGTCGTGCCGGTGCCGAAGAACGGGTCGACGACCAGGTCGCCGGGCTTGGTGGATGCCAGCAGCACGCGATGCAGGAGCGCCTCGGGCTTCTGGGTCGGATGCGCCTTGCGCCCGTCGAGCTTCAAGCGCTCCGGGCCGCCGCACAGCGGGATCAGCCAATCGCTGCGCATCTGAAGGTCCTCGTTCAGGCCCTTCATGGTTTCGTAGTTGAAGGTGTAGCGCGCGTCCTTGTCCTTGGCGCACCACAGCATGGTCTCGTGCGCGTTGGTGAAGCGCTTGCCGCGGAAGTTCGGCATCGGGTTGGTCTTGCGCCACACGATGTCGTTCAGGATCCACAGGCCCAGGTCCTGCACGATCGCGCCGACCCGATAGATATTGTGGTACGAGCCGATGACCCAGAAGCTGCCGGTCGGCTTCAGGATGCGCTTCGCCGCCGCAATCCAGTCGCGCGTGAAGCGATCATAAGTCGCGAAATCGTCGAACTTGTCCCACTCGTCGTCGACGCCGTCGACGACCGAGTTGTTCGGGCGCCGCAGATCGTTGTTGAGCTGCAGGTTGTAGGGCGGGTCGGCGAACACGAGGTCGACCGAATTCGCCGGCATGGCGCGCATCAGCGCGGTCGAGTCGCCGACCAGCACCGAATCGACTTCGAGCGTGTGAATCCTGGACATGCGCTGCACCATGAATCCCGCCGAGTCGCGCGTCAATGGGCTGTGATTCCCCGACGATTCGAAATTTCTGCGGGTGAGTCCGCGCGGCCATAGTCAGCACCCACCCGCTTCGGCATAGTGGTCCGAAAACCGCCAGAGGCCGTCCTTCGAAGCGCGGCCCGGCGAAGAGCGGCCCGGATTGCCGAGGGGAGGACACCATGCTGGACGAGACGCCAGGCGCCCGCGCCCGCCGCAACACGATCGGCGACGGGCTGCGCCGTGCCGCCTCGCGCTATCGCGAGCGCGCGGCGCTCCGCTACGGCGAGCGGGCCTGGAGCTTCCGGGCGCTCGATGAGGCGGCCGACCGGGTCGCGCACGCCTTGCTCCACAAGGGGCTCGCCAAGGGCGACCGGGTCGCGGCATACGGGCGCAATTCCGACGCCTATCTCTTGCTCTGGCTTGGCACAGTGCGCGCCGGCCTCGTCCATGTGCCGGTCAACTATGCGCTAACCCCATCGGAGCTCGGCTATATCGTGCGCCAGTCCGGCGCCAAGGCCGTGATCAGCGACGCCGCACTTGACGCCAACCTGGCCGAGCTCCAGGCGGCGGGCGACCTGATGTTCGGCCATTTCGAGGACGGCCATTTCGAGGACGGCCATTTCGAGGACAGGCTGGGCCTGGACGTGCTGGCAACGGCGCTCGACGAGACGGCACGCCGCGCAGCCGACCAGGACATCGCCGACACGGACCTGGCGCAGATCCTCTATACCTCCGGCACGACGGCAGCACCCAAGGGCGCCATGCTGACCCACCGCGCGATCCTGGCCGAATACGAGAGCTGCATCCACGAGCTCGATTTCGGCCCGAACGACAAGGCGCTCGCCGCATTGCCGCTCTACCATTCGGCCCAGATGCATTGCTTCAGCATGCCCCAGCTCATGGCCGGCGCGACGACCGTGCTGCTGCAGGCGCCCGAGCCCGCGACCGTGCTGCGCCTGATCGAGGAGCACGGCATCACGTCGTTCTTCTCGCCGCCGACCGTGTGGATCAGCCTGCTCCGGCACGAGGATTTCGACCGGCGCGATCTCTCGACGCTGCGCCATGTCTATTACGGCGCCTCGATCATGCCCGTGCCGGTGCTCGACGAGCTACGCCGCCGGCTACCGAACGCCGGCCCATACAATTGCTATGGCCAGAGCGAGATCGCGCCCCTCGCGACCGTGCTCCGGCCCGAGGAGCATCTGGAGCGCCCGGCCTCGGCCGGCCGGCCGGTGCTGAATGTCGAGACCCGCGTCGTCGATGCCGAGATGAACGACTGCCCGCCCGGCGTCCAGGGCGAGATCGTCCATCGCTCGCCGCAGCTTTTGACCGGCTACTGGGACAAGCCCAAGGAGACGGCGGAGGTCTTCGAGGGCGGCTGGTTCCATTCCGGCGATGTCGGCGTCATGGACGAGGCCGGCTATCTCACCATCGTCGACCGCATCAAGGACGTGATCAAGACCGGCGGCATCCAGGTCGCCTCGCGCGAGGTCGAGGAGGCGTTGTTCACCCACCCGGCCGTGTCTGAGGTCGCGGTCATAGCATTGCCCGACCCGAAATGGGTCGAGGCGGTGACGGCCGTCGTCGTGCTGCGCCGCGACCAGGCGGCGACCGAGGCGGATCTCATCGAGCACGCCCGCCAGACGCTGGCACCGTTCAAGCTGCCGAAGCGCGTGTTCTTCGTGGAAGCCCTGCCGCGCAACACGGCCGGCAAGCTGCTGAAGCGCGAGTTGCGGAAAAGCTTCGCGGAGCAGGTGGATTAAACCCTAGCCCGCTCACGCGGGCGAGGGACGTACCTAGCGATAGCGCCGGAACGCCGGCCAGACCTCGGCCAAGGGCCGGCGCAGGCCGCGGCATAGGATGATCGGCCGGTCGTTCTCGTAGGGCATGACGTAGGGCGCACCGATCTGCCCCGCGATCTCGGTCGAGCGGCAGAGCCGGGCGAGCCGGTCCGGGTCGCCGTTGACCAGGATCATCGCGTCGCCGTCGAAGCCGCGCACGCCCCAGAGAAAATACTGGTTCTGGCCGCTCAGGGCCGGCGGCAGCCCGTCGGCGGCGCCATAGACGTCGAGCGCCGCCGCCTCGCCGTAATCGACGGCCACGAGCGCCGTGTGGGCGCGCTCGTCATCCGGCAGCGCTCGATAGACCGCCGCCACCTGGGCCTCAAGCGTGCGCCAGCCGAGCTGGTCGGAGAACAGCTGGGTGAGCGGCGCACCGATCGCGGCCGCCTCCTCGGGCGGCGGCGCCAGATGGGTGGCGGCGAGATAGCGCGCCAGCACCGGCGGATCGAGGATCGGTAGCACGACCGGCGCCGCCACGGCCGCCGCGAGGCCGGCAAGCGCCAGCCAAGCCGTGCGCAGCCCGCGGCCGAGCGACTGCAGTCCCACGGCACCGACCGCAAACAGGCTCGGATAGGCCGCAGCAAGATAGTAGTTCTTGCCATGGGCGCCGATGACGATCGCGGCGGCGACGGCATAGGCCATCGCGATGAACCGTGCATGCTTGAGACGCGGCCCCCGGAAGGGCGCCACGAGGCCGGCGATCCAGAGCGGCGCCAACACGATGTTCTGCTCGAACGCCTGGCGGATGAGGAAGCGGATCGGCGTGCCGGTGAAGTTGGTGCCGCCAACGGCCGGCCGGATGACCTCGAAGAACGGCCAACCGTGGAGCTGCTGCCAGACGAGGCTGGGCGCGCCGATCACCAGGGCCAAGAGCGCCGCGCGCCAGCAATCGCGATGGCGGTACAGCGCCCGCGCCGGAGTCGCGAGCAAGCCCGCAGCCAGCGCCAGAAGCCAGATCGCCATGCCGTATTTCGCCTGCATGCCGAGCCCGGCCACGATCGCGGCGGCGTAAAGGTAGCGTCCCTCGCCGCTCCGCACCGCGCGCAGCACCAGATATGTGAGGCCGGTCCAGCAGAGCGGCTCCAGGGTCTCGGTCGTCAGCACCGTGCTGAGGGCCACCAGCATGGGCGAGAGGCTGGCGGCGAGGCCCGCGACCCAGGCCCCGGTCGTGCTGCCGCCGAGCGCGCGCGTAATCGCCGCGGTCAGCGGCACGAGCAGGACCGCCGAGAGCGCCGCCGGCACACGCAACAACCAGACATTCGTGCCGAACAGTTGCGTCGCCGCCGCGAGGAGCGGGATGAGCGGTGGCTGATCGACGTAGCCCCAGTCCGGCCGCCGGCCGCAGACGATGAAATAGAGCTCGTTGCGGAAGATGTCGTAGCGCCCGGCCAGCGCGAAATGGACCAGTGCCACCAGCGCCGTGATCAGCCACACCGCTGGCTCGCGCCGCCACGACGCGCGGCAGATCTCCACGAAGCGCTCCGCCATGCCCGTCATCCAATTTATGAAGCTATGCGTATCAAATTGGAAGCGATTCTCTCGTAGAGTCAAATTAAGTTTTTCGATTCACAACTGATATCGTTACGCATAGCGTATTAATATGACGGATGATCGGAACAGCGACGCAACAGATGCCCGGCGCCTGCGTGCGAGCCTGGCGCGGCTGCAGCGGCGGCTTCGCGCGGAGCGCGGCGAGATCGGGCTCGGGCCGTCGCGCTACAGCGCGCTCGCCTGCCTCTATCGCAACGGGCCGATGAGTGCCGTCGAGCTGGCGGCGGAGGAGCGGTTGCAGCCGCAATCGCTGACCCGCGTGCTGGCGGCGCTCGAGGAGCAGCATCTGATCAGCCGCCGACCCGACGAGGACGACCGGCGGCGCGTGCGCCTTGAGATCACGCCCGCCGGCATTGAGCGGTTGCGCACGGCGGTCGCCCGCCAGGAGACCTGGCTCGCCGACGCCATGCGCCGGCGCCTCTCGCCGGTCGAGCGGGAACTGATGCTGCTGGTCGTGCAGTTGATGGACCGCCTCGCCGATCCCGAGGGCTAAGTTGAGAACTTAGCCAGCTATGCCCGCGCTGGGTGACAAGCAGTCAATCAAGGACTCGATGCAGAAGATCGTGCCAACGCATAATTGGGGCAGTTGGCAGATAGAGACGACCACAACCTATCAAGTGCCGCGCGTGATTGTTGCCGTTCGATATTTTGCGCAGTCGTATTGTCGATGAAATTACTTTCCTGGCGCATAATCTCGAAACGACCGCCGGACGGCCTCTGATACAGGACCACATAGCCGCAATGTCGGTCTACATTCGTGAAATAGGCGGCGATGTCTATAGCAGCATACACACCTGGGTATGGGGCTGAAGCGGGATCTTTGGTCCATGTAACTTTCAATATAAGTCGCCGTTTCAATGCGCCAAATCGCTCATTGTATTCGCGATTGTTTTGAGAAAATTGCACAAGCGAAAGCAAGCTCCTCTGACCATCTGTCATCATTGCGTAAGCGCGCTGATACTGCCCGCCATCGAGCGCAGAAAAGTACTCGGATGTTACCTCGAGAACCTCCTGCCTTTGACTAGCAGAAGGCAGCCAACCCGGCGCCGAATCGCTCGTAACATTTATTGCTCCGAGAGTATCCGACGGAGCCGACTGCTCCCCTACCGGTGAGCTCAGAGCCGTTACCGGCGAAAAGATGGCGGAAGCTTCAGCCGCAATCAAAGCCGCGAAAATTACCCACAACTTCATTGCGAGCTCCCGTTACCTATGCGACTTTCTCATGTAGAGACGACGCCCGCAACCGCTCGCGAACCACCCTCCCCCAATCGGCTTTTCTTCCTACCCTGGCCCCAGAACCGCCAGCAGCACCGGCACGGTCAGCACCGAGAGCACGGTCGTGAGCAGGATGGTCGCGGCGGCCGGGCCACGGTCGGTGTCGTAGGCCTCGGCCAGGATGAACGGGCCGGTACCGGTCGGCAGCGCGCTCAGCAGGATGGCGATCGCCGCTGGCAGCGGTGCCAAATGCAGCAGCGGGCCGGCGACGAGCCAGGCGAACGCCGGCTGCACAGCAAGCTTCAGCGTGACAAGTGCCGCGACCGAGCCCAGGCGGAAGTCGCTGCGATGGGCCGCGATGAACAGGCCGGTCGCGACCAGCGCGCAGGGGCTGGCCGCCTGGCCCAGGAGCTTGATGAAGGCGCCGACCGGGCTCCAGACCGGCAATCCCAGCGCATCGATCACCAGGCCCAGGATCGGCGCCACCAGCAGCGGGTTGCGCACGAGGCGGCCGCCGACCAGGCGGGCGACGCTGCCACGGCCGGTGCTGTCATGCCGGTCGATCTCGATGAGCGCGATCACACCGGCGAACTGCATCGAAGCCGTGATGACGACGGCGATGACGACCGCGCCGAGGCTCTCCGGACCGAACGCCATGGCGCAGAGCGGAATGCCCATGAAGCCGACGTTGGCATAGGTCGCGTTCAAGCCCCTGAGCGCGGCGACCGTCAGACCTTGCCGGCGGAACAGCGGCGCCATGATGAGGAGCGTGCCGAGGATGCCGCCGCCGAAGGCCGCAACGAAGCCCCAGTCGAGCACCTGGGCCAAGGGCGCATGGGCCGTGACGTCGAACAAGAGCGCCGGCAGCGCCAGGCTCACGACGAAGCGATTGAGCGCGCCCGTGACCGCGGCGTCGAGCACGCCGAACCGCCCGGCGATCGTGCCGGCCAGGATGAGCGCGAAGACCGGGAACGCAGCGCCCAGAACCGCCTGCATGGCGCTCCTACTCGGCCGCGTCGCGGGCGGCAATATCCGGGGATGGCCCTAGCAGCGCGCGCACCGGCCCGAAGCTGCGGCGGTGATGCCGGGTGAGACCGATCGCGCCCAACGCCCGGCGATGGGCCGCGGTCGGATAGCCGGCGTTCTGCGCCCAGCCATAGCCGGGATAGCGGCAATCGAGCAGCGCCATAGCGCGGTCTCGCGTCTCCTTGGCGACGACGGACGCGGCCGCGATCGACAGCGAGATCGCGTCGCCCTTGACGAGTGTCACCGCGCGGCAGGCGAGCTTCGGCGCCCGGTTGCCGTCGATGAGCGCCACGTCGGGCCGGCGCCCAAGGTGGGCGACCGCGCGCGTCATCGCCAGCATCGAGGCCTGCAGGATGTTGATCCGGTCGATTTCGGCAACGCTGGCCGCCCCCACGCCGATCACGGCGATCCGGCGCAGCACGGCCAGATAGCGCGCCCGCGCGTCAGCCGAGAGGGCCTTGGAATCATCGAGCCCGTCGAGCTCGGGCGGCAGGTTGGCCGGGTCGAGGATCACCGCCGCCGCCACGACCGGCCCGGCCAGCGGGCCACGCCCGACCTCGTCGACGCCGGCAACGATGCCGCCCAGGCGCATTTCCCAACTGAGATCCGGCATGCGCCCCCGACTGCCCCGCCTTTCGATCGGACAAGATTGGCCGAGATATGGCGGCCGTTGCAAGGACCAGCCGCTAGATGTGGCGGGAGAACTCGGATTTTGCCAAGGCAATCCACCGGCTGCATTGGCCCGGACGGCAGCCCTGCGTGCCCGCGGGTTGCGGAGAGGCCAGTAATTCGCTACTTTCTTCGGTGATCCGGAGCTTTTCCGGATGATCCGCCCCTGAAGGAGGGGGCAAGAGCCGCATGTCGGATCGAATAGCCGTCTACAAGACGCCGCTCCAGCGCCTCGCCGAGATTTTCACCGTTCTGCTCATCACCATCGGCTCCGCCGCCTTGTCGCATGCGGTATTGCCGGACTTCTCGGTCGCGCCCGTCATTATTTTGTCATTAATCGCCGGCTTCGTGATCGTCTCGTGGATCGGCTCGTACTTGGCCGAGCGCCTGGGCGGGACGATGATGACCGCGAGTGAGCGCAGCCGCCGTTATCTCGACGAGATCACGCCCGCCGCCGGCCTGTTCCGCGGCTTCGCGCCGACGCCGGTCCGGCGCAACCGCGGCGGCCGCACGCTCGGCTAAGCGCCCCACCACGCCCTACTGCGTCACGATCAGGTTGTTGATGGCGACCGGCCCGGTCGCCCGGATGCGGATGCCGTGCAGGCCCTGGCCGAGCGGCCCGGTCCAGCTGCCCGTGCCGACGGGCACGCCGTCGATCAGGATCTGCGGCGTCGCCGTGCCGGCATCGGTCGTGACGCTATAGGTACCCGCCGACGGCAGATTGACCGACCAGCCGACGAAATCGCCGGGCTTCGTCAGTGCGCCCTGCATCTGGGTGGCGCCGGTCGCAACGGCGGCCGACGAGACCGGCAGGGTGCCGGGCGCCGGCGTGCCGATGGTGGCCGCCGGCCGTCCGCCATCGATCGCGGCCAGGATCGCGCGCATCTTCGGCGTGTCCTGGTCGTGAATCGTCGGATAGACGATGCCGTATTGCTCCCCGCTGGTCGTGAAGACGAGCGGCAGGTTGCCGCCCTTCTCGAAGAACAGATCGATCGTCTCCGCCTCGAACGCGCTCGCCGCCGGGTCGAGGTTGGCGGCGTTCTGCAGATCGGTCTGGGCCGCGCTGTTCGTCACCGAAACATTGTTGGCACCGACATAGAAGCCGCCCTCGTATCCCAGTTCCTGCAGCCCGTAGGCGAGCGTCCAGGCAGCGTCGGCCGCGGTGGTGCCGGGCAGGCTCGGATCCAGGCCGGAAGCGTAGATGGCGGCGATGGTCGACGCCTCGGGATTGACCGGCAAGGCGTACCAGGCGCCGCCGCCGCCCCAGAGGTAATGCGAGACTGGCTGCGGGTTCGCCACATGGGCCTGGCCGTCGGCGTTGCCGTAATAGGTTTCGAGGAACTTGAGCCCGTCGCTGCCGGTACCGTGCGCGTCGCCATATTGCCATTCGAGCACCGGCCGGACCCGGCTCATCATGCCGGCATCGCCCCAGACCGCCCGGAACAGATCGCTGATCTCGCGCGTCCGCTCCGCCACCCGGCGATGGGCCCAGACTGCGGTGCTGGTCGAGCCGTCGAAATTGAGCGGTGAGCCGCCGGCGGCCACCTCCTGCTGCGCCAGCACGCAGTTCTGGTGGTACATCGGGAAAGCCGTGTTCCAGAGCTCGTTCGAATATTCGACGTAGACCTTGAGATTGGGATCGAGCGGCGGATAGACCGGGTTGGCCTGGGGCGCCGTATAGGGGTTGGTGCCGTCGCTGCCGAAGGCCAGGAGCTCAGCCACCTTGGTCACATAATCGTCGTCGACCTGAAGCGGCAGGTTGATCCACATGTCCTTGCCGGTCTCGTTCGCGAGCTCGACCGCATATTCCCAGGCCGCGCCCTTGCCCTGCCAGCCGTAGCCCGCCTGGGCCTGGTACTGCGTCCGGTCGGTCGGCTTCACCCGGTCCGACCAATGCCGTTGGTTGTTGGCATAGGTCGCGAGATAGTCCATGTAGCGGATCACGGTGAAGTTCGAGACCAGCTTCTTGAAGTCGGCCGTAAACAGCTCACCCAGCGGGTGGCTCGATGCGGAGCCGCGGGCGAGCGGCCGCATCAGATGGACGTTGGTGACGCCTGACCCGACCGCCGCATCCGGCGTCCGCTGGCTTGCGACGAAGCCCAGGAAGGCGCCGCTCGTCGGACTGGCCGTCGCCGGCACCACCCACTCAGCCGTCGTCGTGTTGCTCGCAGGATCATAGCCGGCCCCCGCCGGCAGGGTCGCGCCATAGGCGACGCCGCCGACGGAGAAGCTGCCGATGCCGAGCCAGTCGACCACCTGGGCCTGGCCGGTGAACGACAGGAGATAGGTCCCCTCGGGCTCGCGCGGCACGCTCCAGAGCGGCAGGGTCGCATCGGTCGTGGGCCAGCCCTGGGCATCGACGGGCGCCGGCGCGTTGAAGCTCGCGTAGTTCGAATTCACCTGGAACGCCGCCGCCTGCATCACCGCATCGGCGAAGATCAGGCTCGGGTCGTTCGGGCTGGTATAGGCGATATTGACGCCAAGCGGCGTTGCCGCGTCGAGCGTCGCCATCGGGATGGTCGGGCTGCCCCAGTCGAGGCTCAATTGCCCCTGCGGGCCATATTGCCAGTAATAGAGCAGCAGCTCGTAGGAGCGGCCGGCCTCGAGCGCGACGGTGCCCTGGCGCGCCCGAGGGCTGCTGCCGAAATCCGCGATCAGCGTCGTCCAGGGATGATTGCCGGCCGGCCGGATATAGAGCGCGACGGCGCCCGCCGTCGTCAGCGCGAAACTGTAGGTCTCGCTCGTCGCCGGCAGGATCCGGCCGGTCCAGCCGGCGGAGAAGGCCTGGCGCCCGACGCCGGCGAATTCCGGCGAGCTCGAGCCGCCGACGCCGCTGCCGGTCCAGGTGAAATCGATCCGGTTGTCCCGGCGCTGAAACGCCGGCGTCGTGGAGAAGCTGGGGTTCGCGTAGTAGGAGCCGACGAAGCCGCCGTCGACGACCCCCTGGGCTGAAGCGCGCCCAGGCGGAAATGCCGACAGAGCGCATGCCGGCAGAAGACACGCTGCCAAGGTCCGTAAAGCCAGTCGCCGCACCATCCGTCCTACTCCCAACGGGCGCCCGGGCGGCGCCTGCTTAAGCGAAGGTTCGGAGGATGGGACGAACGACCGTCGCCAAATCCCCGGAAACACGTAAAACTTTATCTATTTCTCGCGATCCGTGTATCCTCCCGGGTTATAGACGGCCGGTTCTTCCGACGCACGAAAAAAACCGGCCGTGGCGTGTCAGCGCGGCGGGTCTCAGCGAAGAGGCGGCGCGTAGATGAGCCCGCCCTTGGACCAGAGGTCGTTGAGCCCGCGCTCGAGCTTCAAGGGGCTGCCCTTGCCGAGGTTGCGGTCGAACATCTCGCCGTAATTGCCGGCGGCGCGGATGGCGCGCGCCGCCCAGGCCTCGTCGAGCCCGAGCGCCTTGCCGTTGCCCGGCGTCACACCCAGGAGCCGCTTCACCTCCGGATCGTCGCTCTTTTGCATCTGGTCGACATTGGCGGCGGTGATGCCCTTTTCCTCGGCCTCGACGAGCGCGAACACGGTCCAGCGCAGAATGTCGAACCATTGGTCGTCGCCCTGGCGCACGGCCGGCGACAGCGGCTCCTTGGAGATCCGCTCGGGCAGGATCACGTAATCGTCCGGGTTCGGCGCTTTGGTCAGCCGCATGCCGGCGAGGCTGGTGGCGTCATTGGTATAGACGTCGCAACGGCCAGCGATGAACGTGCTCTCAACCTCATCCAGGCTCTCGATCGAGACCGGCTTGAACGTGATGTGATTGAGCCGGGCATAGTCGGCGAGATTGAGCTCGGTCGTGGTGCCGGGCGAGACGCAGACGGTGGCGCCGTTGAGCTCCTTGGCGCTTTTGACGCCGAGCTTCTTCGGCACGATGAAGCCCTGGCCGTCATAGAAGATCGTCGGGCCGAACAGGAGCCCGCTCAGCGCCTCGCGCGTCAGCGTCCAGGTCGTGTTGCGCGACAGGATGTCGATCTCGCCCGACTGAAGCGCGGTCAGTCGCTGCTGGCCGGTCAGCGGCACATACTTGACCTTGTCCGGCGCATTCAAGACGGCGGCCGCGATGGCATGGCACAGGTCGACGTCGAGCCCCTTGTAGGCGCCGGTCTTGTCCGCCACCGCGAAGCCGGCGCTGCCGGTCGACACGCCGCAGATCAGTTCGCCGCGCTGCTTCACCGCGTCGAGCGTGGTACCCGCCTTGGCCGACGTGCCGGAGGCGACCGCCGCAACCATCGCCAACGCCAGAATGCCCTTCATCTTCCGACCCTCCAGAAGAGCCGCGCCCTCGAGCGATTCCACGGGGGACGCGGCATGATCGCTCCAGCGCGACCGCCCCATTATGTAAATAAATTTTCTTACTTTCATCAATATGAAAATTTAAATATCTTTCTCGACGACGACGCCGTTTGCACGACGATGAAAACGCCCTAGGTTCCGGGTGCCGGCCAATCGATAGGAGGAGCCTCGACCCGCCGATGTCCGCCGCCGTTCCGCCCCTGCCGTCGGACTCGCCCGCCTTGCGGCGGATCGCCGAGATATATCCCGAACTGTCCGAGACCTATCGGCGGGCAGCCGCCCTCGTGCTGCGCCAGCCGCTCGAGGCCGCGACCATGTCGATCGTGCAGCTGGCCGAGGCCGCCCAGATTTCGACCGCGACGGCCAACCGGTTCGTGAAGGCCCTGGGCTTCGCCGGCTATGCCGAGTTCCGCGCGGCGCTCGTAGCCGCCCTCACCTCGGCTGCGGCCCCGGTCGAGCGCCTGCGCAGCGCCAAGGCCGAGGGGCTCGGCACTCCGACCATCGTGCGCCGCACGCTCGAGGAGGATATGGCCAACCTGGAAGCGACGCTGGGCGGCCTGACAGACGCGGCGAGCGAGCGCGCCGTCGACCTCATCTGCCGTGCCGGGCGCATCTACACGCTGGGCTTCGGCAGCAGCGCCTATCTGGCGGGCTTCGCCGCGCATCGCCTGCAGCCGTTCTGCGAGGACGTGCATGGGGTGAGCGGCGAAGGCGGGACCGAGGAGGCCGCGCGTCGGCTGTTCCGCGCCGGCGCCGGCGACCTGATCCTGGTCTTCTCATTTCCGCGCTATTCGCGCGACGCGGTCGAGCTGGCGCTCGTCGGGCGCGAGCGCGGTGCCGCGGTGCTGAGCATCACCGACGCGCCCTCCTCGCCGCTCGTCCCGGTCTCGACGCTATGCCTGATCGCGGCTGCGACGCGGCGGGTGCTCGTCACCTCGCACAGCGCCGCGATCGCGCTCGTCGATGCGCTGGCGGCGGCGGCGGCCCAGCGCCGGGAGCCGGCACTCGCCGACTATGCCCGCCTGACCGAGCATGTGAGCCCCTACCTGACCCCGCCCGAACCCCGCCCCGCTTCGAAAGAACGGACCCCAAGGCAAGAGTAAGAGAAGATCACGATGACGAACTATGCCATCGCCATCCATGGCGGCGCCGGCACGATCGATCAGAGCCTGCTCACCCCGGAGCTCGCCGCCGCCTATCACGCCGGCCTGGCCGAAGCGATTGCGCGCGGTGCGGCCGTGCTCGCCGACGGCGGCAGCGCGCTCGACGCCGTCACGGCCGCGGTCGTAGCACTCGAGGATTGCCCGCTGTTCAACGCCGGCAAGGGCGCCGTGCTCAATGCCGATGCGGGCCACGAGCTCGACGCCGCGATCATGGAGGGGACGAGCCTTGGCGCCGGCGCCATCGCCGCCGTCACCCGCGTCCGCAACCCGATCCTGGGCGCGCGCCTCGTCATGGAACGGTCAGGCCATGTGCTGATGGCGGGGGCGGCGGCCGAACGGTTCCTGACCGCAGAAGGCATGGAGCTGGTCGCACCCGACTATTTCACGACGCCCGAACGGCTCGAGCAGCTGCGCCGGGTCCAGGCCGAAGGGCGCGGCATGTTGCTGGACCACGACGCGCAATCGGTCACGAACCCATCCGTTACCGACCGGGCCGTCGCCGACAAGACGGGCACGGTCGGCGCCGTGGCGCTCGACAGCCAGGGCCGGCTTGCCGCCGCGACCTCGACCGGCGGCATGACGAACAAGCGCCCGGGCCGGGTCGGCGACACGCCGGTGATCGGCGCCGGCTGCTATGCCGACGACGCGACCGCCGCGGTCTCCTCGACCGGCACCGGCGAGGCCTTCATCCGCGCCGTCGCGGCCTATGATGTCGCGGCGCAAATGGCCTATGCCGGCCGCTCGCTCGCCGCGGCGGCCGAGGAGGTCGTCATGACGCGCCTGCCGCGCGTCGGCGGCCAGGGCGGGCTCATCGCCATCGACCGGACCGGCGCCATCGTCATGCCGTTCAACACCGGCGGCATGTATCGGGGATATCTCCGCGCGGGCGGCGAGATCGTGACCGCGATCCACCGCTAAAGCCGCATCCAGGGCTGAGCCCGGCGTTCGGCCACGCGACGGGCTTGACCCCGCCCTCTCCCGGCCATGACACTCTGATCCCGCCATCCTTCGGGACGGCGGCAAGAAAGACGCATGTTCTCCGGGAGAAACGCCGCATGTCCCCTGACGCCCAATCAGACGCCAGCCTGCGCGAACTTGCCCGCGAGCTGGGCGGCCTCGGCCTGGAAGTGGCCGACGTCGCCGGCCGCATCGAGGACGTCACCGGCCATGTCCGTGAGCAGTCCGAAGCGCTTTCGGCGCTGAAATCCGCCGCGGGCGACGTCGCCGGCAGCAACCGGCAGGTGCTCGACACGGCCAGCCGCACGCTCGCCGTTGCCGAGGCCGGTGCGCGCGAGATGCAGAGTTCGCGTCAGACGGTCGAAGGCTCGCTGGAGGCGATCCGCGGGCTTGCGACCGCGATCACCGGCATCGGCGCCGAGGCGGCCGAGCTCGCCGGCGCGCTGCAGCAGGTCGGCCGCGTCGCGAGCGTCATCGAGACCATCGCGCGCCAGACCAACCTTTTGGCCCTGAACGCGACGATCGAAGCGGCGCGGGCCGGCGACGCCGGCAAAGGCTTCGCCGTGGTCGCGACCGAGGTGAAGGCGCTCGCCAAGCAGACGGCGGACGCGACCCAGGAGATCAACGCGACCTTGGGCGCGCTGACACGCAAGATCGACGAGCTGGTCAAGCGCTCGACCGCCGGTGCTGCAAGCGCCACGCAGGTGCGCGACGGCACCACCTCGATCGCCGGCACGCTCGACCATATCGCCCGGACCCTGACCGAGGTCGAAGCTGGCACACGCGAGATCGCTGCGGCCGCAAGCCAGTCGGACGGGCGCTGCCGGGATTTCCTCGGCAATGCCGAGACGATTGCGAGCGGCGTCAGCCAGTCGAGCAGCAGTCTCGACGCGGCAACGGAGAAGATCGGCCGGCTGCTGACGCTCGCCGAGAACGTCGTGGCGCTCACCAGCTCGAGCGGGCTCGAGACGGTCGACACGCCCTATATCGCGGCGGCGCTCGATGCCGGCCGACGCATCACCGAGGCGCTCGAGGCGGCCATCCGGCAGGGCAGCCTGTCCGAGCGCGACCTGTTCGATACCGACTACCAGAAACTGCCCGACACGGACCCGCAGGAATACCGCACACGGGCGACCGCGGCGCTCGATCGTCTGCTGCCGTCGATCCAGGAGTCGCTGCTCACGGGCGCGGTCAAGGCGGCCTACTGCGCCTCGACCGACGTGAACGGTTATCTGCCGCGGCACAACGACTATTGCTCGAAGCCGCAGCGTCCGGGCGATCCGGTCTGGAACGCCGCCAATTGCCGGAGCCGCCGCATCTATACCGACCGCACGGCCAAGGCGTCGATCGCGAACGACAAGCCGTTCCTGCTGCAGACCTACCGCCGCAACATGGGCGACCGGTTCCAGCTCATGAAAGACATCTCGGTGCCGATCCGCATCGGCGGCCGCAAATGGGGCGTGGTGCGAATCGGCTACGTCGCATAGCTAAAGCCGGGTCGCCGCCGTCGGCGGCTGGCGCGAGACGAGCGCCCGGAGGCCGCGCCCGATCCCGCCCACGACGCGCTGCACCCCCGCCTTAAAGGCTGGGATGTAGAGCAGCATGGTGAAGATCGTGACGATGGCGAAGCCCAGCGAGATCGGCCGGGTGAAGAACGGCGTCAGGTCGCCGTCGGACAGCACCAGGCCGCGGCGCAGGCTCTTGTCCAGGAGCCCGCCCAGCACCAGGCCCAGCACGAACGGCGCCATCTGATAGCCCTTGCGGCGCAGGAAGAAGGCGCCGATGCCAATCGCCAGCATGCAGTAGATGTCGAACAGGCGCGAGGCGCCGGCGAAGGCACCGACCGTGCACAGGAGGAAGATGATCGGCATCAGGATCGTGCGCCGGACACGCATGACCAGGAGCAGCGGGCGGACCAGGAACAGGCCGAAGATCAGGATGCTGACCATCGCGAGCGTGGTCATGGCGACCACGTCGTAGACGAACTGCGGGTGGTTCACCATCATCATCGGCCCCGGCTGGATGCCGTGGATGATCATCGCCGCCATCAGCACGGCCGAAGGCGCCGAGCCTGGAATGCCGAGCGCCAGGCACGGGATGATGTGGCCTGGGATCGACGCCATGTCGCCGGTCTCGGCTGCCATGAGCCCGTCGATCGAGCCCTTGCCGAACTGGTCTTTCTCGCGGCTCACCGCCTTGGCCGCGGCGTAGGACATCCAGGCGCCGGCATCCTCGCCGACGCCCGGCATGAGGCCGGTCAAGACGCCGATGACGCCCGAGCGCAGCACGGTCGGCCAATACTGCAGCACCTCGCGGAAACGCGGCCGCGAGGAATCGCGCATCTCGACCAGCTTGCGCTCCATCGGGTCGGCGAGGGTCGTCAGCACCTCGGCAAAGCCGAAGGCGCCGACCAGCGCCGGGATGAGCGCGATGCCGCCCGCGAGCTGGCCCCAGCCGAAGGTGAAGCGGTCATGGGCATAGAGCGGGTCCTGGCCGATCTGCGCCACCATCAGGCCGAGGCAGCCCATGAGCCAGCCCTTCAACGGGTCGTTGCCGACGATGCTGCCCGACATGGTGACGCCGAAGAGTGCCAGCCAGAAGAACTCGTAGGCGCCGAACTTGAGCGCCACCTCGGCCAAGAGCGGCGTGAAGGCGGCTAGGCACATGACGCCGAAGAGCGTGCTGGTGAAAGCGCCCGAGGTCGCGATGCCGATGGCGCGCCCGGCCTCGCCGCGGAGCGCCAGCGCATGGCCGTCGGCGCAGGAGGCGGCATTGGCCGCGGTGCCCGGGATATTGAGCAGGATCGCCGTGCGCGAGCCGCCGTAGAGGGTGCCGACATAGGCGCAGATCAGAATCAGGATCGCCTCGTTCGTCGGCAGCTTGATCGTGAGCGTGGTCAGGAGCGCGATGCACAGCGTCGCCGACAGGCCGGGCAGGCAGCCGACGATGATGCCGATGAGCGCGCCGCCGAGGCCGAGGGCGAACGACCAGCCATTGAAGAAGCCCCAATAGGCGTGCAGCAGGTCGGCAAGGCCATTCAACATGAGCGCATTCCCTTACGGCAGCCGGACCAGGAAGATCTCTTGGAACACGAGCGTGATGCCGCCGCCGGCGCCGAGCCCGATCAGCACCGCCACCGCGACCGCGCGGAACGTCAGACGGCGGCCGGCGGCTTGGCGCTGGGCCTGCTGCAGCGTCAGGATCGCGACGCTGACGAAGAGGGCGGCAGCGAGCCAGAACGGCAGACCGTGACCGACCAGCACCACGTCGAACACGGTGCAGAGGCCGAGCGCCAGCCACAATTGCCGGACGGCACCCGGCTCTTGTGCGAACGTCGGCCCAGACCGCCGCGCCCCGCCCTGGCGCCAGCTGCGCAGCAGGAGCCCGCCGCCCAAGAGCATCATGGCGAGGCCGAGCAGGCCTGGCAGCAGGCCCGGGACCGTGTAGGGATTGACGTCCTGGTTCTGGAGCCGGTCCATCGTGACACCGCCGACGAGGAACGCGGCGCCGAGGGCGATCCAGCCGAAGGACGCGAGGAAATCGGACCGGGCGCTCGCCGGATGGTCCGTGCCGTGGGCGGATGAGGACGATGACATGACGCTCATTGCCTGAATCAGAAAAGGGGATCGAGCGGCCCCGGCCGAAGCCGGAAGCCACCCGAGATCAAGGTGCCGGAATGCCGACGGTCTCGGGCGAGACCTTGGCCTTGCCGCCGTTGAACAGCAGCCAGGCATTGGCTTGCACCGCCGGGAACGCCGCCTTCTGCGCGGCCCCGCCCGCGACCGGCGCGAACAGCGCGGCACGGCTCTCGGCGTATTTCTTGAGCGCCTCGCTGTCGGAGATCTTCTCCGTCCAGAGCTTGTCGAGCGTCTCGATCACTTCGTCGGGCACGCCCTTCGGGATGAAGATGCCGAAATAGTTGGCCGGCGCCTTGAAGCCCGGCAGTGTGTCCGACAGCGCCGGGATGGTGCCGTAGCCATCGACCGCGAGCGGCTTGTCGCTGATGGTCGCGAGCGCCCGCAAGCGCTTGCCGCGGATCATATCGACCTCCTCGACGCCCAACTGGGTCGTGGCCTCGGTCTCGCCCGCGACCGTCGCGACCACGGCCGGATTGCCGCCGTCGTAGCTCACATGGCGGTACTCGACGCCGGCCGCCTTGGCGATGAGCTCCATGGCGGTATGGCCGGACGAGGTGACGCCGGCAGTCGCGACCGAGATCTTGCCCGGCTTCGCCTTCATGGCATCGATGAGATCCTTGGCGGTCTTGTAGGGCGAGTCCGGATTGACCGAGAGCACACCGACATTGGCGACGCTCAGGAACAGGTTCCAGTCGGTGATCCGCGTCTTGACCTGGCCCATCGTCTCGTAAGCGCCCAGGTCCTGCGCGGCGCCGGCGGTCCAGGTATAGCCGTCCTTGGGTGCGTCGAGCGCGCTTTGGGTGCCGATGGCGCCAGAGCCGCCCGGCTGGTTGACGATGACGATGGTCTGGCCCAGCGACTTTTCGAGCTCGGCCGCGACGACGCGGGTCACCTGGTCGGTCGAACCGCCGGCGGCCCAGGGCACGATCAGGTTGATCGGATGCGTCGGCTTCCAGTCGGCGCGGGCCGCCGTCGGCAGCAGCGCCAGGGCCAGCGCCGGCAGCAGCGCCTTCAACGCCCCTCTTCTTCTCGTCGATTCCGCCATCTTTCGTTTCCTCCCCCATTTTTGGTTTCATTGGGTTTTAGAAAATCTCCCTCTCTGCCCCATTGGGGCGGAGAGGGTCGGGGTGCCCAGATCCGATTCGATTTCATCTCGCTCAGAGCCGGACGCGTTTGCCGTCCTCGGCCGACCAGTAGCCGGCGTATTGCACCTTCATGGTCTCGTAGGCGAGATCGACGCCGGCGATGGGCTCCCGGCCGATCGCGACGCATTCCATGAAATCCTGGATCTCCTGCAGGTAGCCGCGCGTCCATTCCTCCTCGAGGCAGACGAACTGCCAGCCGGTCTTCCGGTCGACCTTCTCCGTGATGTAGACGGGGGCGAGCTTCTGCTCGTCGGTCTGGTAGGAGACGAGGTGGTTGTTCGGCGTGATGTTGGCGAACAGCGAGCCGCCGGTCGTGTAGGTCTCGACCAGGTTCCGGACACCACCCATGATCATGTCGCCGGAGAAGATCGTGGCCTTGGTGCCGTCGGAGAAGGTCATGGTCAGCATGCCCCAGTCCTCGACGTCGACCGGGTTGGCCTTGATGAACGGCTTCTGGGATGGCGGTACCGACGCCGCGACATTGCCGGTATCGGCCACCACGTCCGTCACCGTGATCGTCTCGCCGCGCGCCTTGGCTTCGACCTGCTTCAGATAGAGCACGGCCGACAAAGGATGGCAGCCCATGCGGATCAAGGAGCCGCCGCCGGTCAAGGCCCATTCGGCCGCGTGCGGCGCGTGGGAGCCGCTGTGGCTCTCCTCCGCCTTCATGAACAGGATCTTGTCCCGGGTCGCGTTCAGGATCTCGACCGTCTTCGCCACGGCCGGCGCATAGATCCAGTCCTCGGCATACATGAAGAGCCTGCCGCTCGCCCGGATCGCGGCCCGCGTCCGCTCCATCTCGGCCACGACATGCTCGTACATGGCGGCCTTCGACACCGTCCGGCCGATCGGCGCCGGATCGCCCGGCCGGCCGAAATAGCCGGTGAACGGCTTCTCGCAGATGACGTGCTTGCCGGCCTCGAGCGCCGCCAGGATCATCTCGGTATGAAGCGCGGGCGGCGTGCAGATATCGACCACGTCGATCGCCGGGTCGGTGAGGAGCGCGCGGTAGTCGCGATGGGTCCCGGCGATGCCGTGCTTGCGCGCGAAGGCCTCGACCTGATCGCCGCGTGCGGCAACCGCAACCACCTGCGCGTCGACGCCATAAACGCGCTTATAGGCGTACATGTGCAGCTCGGCCACGAAGCCGCTGCCGATCAGGCCCACCCGTACCGTCTTCATGCGTTCGCTCCGCTTGTCTCAGGAATCTTGATCGGCCGGATCGAGCCGCCCGGGATGAAGCGCGTCGGCAGTACCAGCTTCGCCTGCCGGTAGTCCGGGCGCTTCAGCTTCTCGAGCAGCAGTGCTGCGGCGGCATGGCCCATCTCGCGCTCCGGCCGCTCGACGCAGGCGAGGCCCGGGCGCACCAGGTCGACCCATTCGGGCGTGCCGATCAGCACGAGCGACAGGTCTTGGGGCCAGCGGAGGCCCCGGTCCTGCAGGCTCATCAGTACGCCCTTGGCCATCGTGTGATGGGTCGCCAGCACGGCCGCCGTGACCTGGCCGACCGGCAGCCGGTCGGCGAGCCGGCGCCCCTCGTCCTCGGACAGGGAGCCGGTCAGCACCCAGCCGGGCTCGATTGCGACGCCCGCCTCGGCCAAGGCCGCGCGATAGCCCTGCTCGCGGTCGTTGATGTTGGCGATGGGCGAGTCCCAGCCGAGAAACGCGATCCGCCGATGGCCGGCATCGAGCAGCGCCTGCGCCGCGATATAGCCGGACTGGAAATTGTCGTGGCCGACGAAATCATGGTCCGGCACGGCGGTGCCCATGGTGCGCTCCAGGATCACGTAGGGCACGCGGGCGCGCTCGAGCAGCGCCGCACTCTCGGTCCGCGACAGCGCCGGGCTCAGGATGCAGCCGTCGATGCGCTGCGACAGCAGCCGCTCGATGATCGCCCGCTCCTGGACTGGGTTCTCGTCGCTGTTGCAGATGGTGACGACGAAGCCGGCGCGTTGCGCCACCGCCTCGATCTCGACGCACATGCGCGTGAAGAAGTTGTTGCCGAACTGCGGCACCAGCACGGCCAGGATGCCGCGCTGCAGGCCTTTGAGGCTGCGCGCCGCCGCGTTCTTGACGTAGCCCAGCTCCTGCGCCGCCGCGAGCACGCGCTCGCGCAGTTCCGGCCGGAGATAGCGGCTCTTGTTGTTCAGCACGTAGGAAACGGTCGCGATCGAGGTGCCCGCGCACGCCGCGACATCGCGGATCGTCGCGGCCTTGCCGGCCGTATCGCCCGCCCGCTCGGTCACGCCGGCCACCCGCTCAGATGCTGAACATGCGCCAATCCCCACCCTCCCCCATCGGCATTCGCCGAATATGTAAACGTTTCACTACTCGGACGCAGGAAAACGACGTTATGGGCGCCAAGGTTGAGACAGACGATCCGGCCTGTCAACCGGCTGCCCGGTGCGGCGTCGGCGCGCGGGGTCGCCCCCGCATGGCTCACACCCCAAGCCATGTGGCGCCCGAGTGGCGGCGGCCCGGCTGCACACCCATGTACCTATGCGTGTCAAGCGCGCTATTCTCGCGCGGTCCGACACGTCCCCCGCGCGCAAGGAGGCGCGCTCCCCCATGCCAGTCAATTTCGATTTCGGCAGCCTGATCGGCTTCGTCGGTCCCGTGGCGCTGCTCGTGGCGATTCTCGCCTTCATCCGGATTTCCGGGATGCTCCGCTACATCCCGAACAGCCGCATCGGCATCGTCGAGAAACTGTGGAGCGCTACGGGGTCGCTGAAGAGCGGCATCATCGCGCTCAAGGGCGAGGCGGGCTATCAGCCGGACATCCGCCGCGGCGGCTTCCATCTGTTCGCGCCCTTCAGCTACCGCATCCATCTCTCGGACCTGGTATCCGTGCCGCAGAACACGATCGCCTATGTCTATGCCTGCGACGGCGAGACGCTGGGCGCGACGCAGACGCTGGCGTCGAACGCGGTCGCCGCTGATTTCCACGACGTGCGCGCGTTCCTGACCAACGGCGGCCAGAAGGGCCTGCAGCGCAAGATCCTGCGCGAGGGCCTGCACGCCATCAACCTCGCCCAGTTCATCGTGCTGACGGCCGAGCGGACCTATGCGCTCACGATCGGCGGCAACCAGCAGAAGATGCTGGATGAGATGCGCGCCGACATCGAGCGCCGCGACGGCTTCGTGCCGCTGGTCATCCGCGACGGCGAGGACCAGATCGGCGTCGTCACCATCCATGACGGCCCGTCGCTGCCGTCGGGCGAGATCATCGCGCCGGAGATCGGCACCGACTCGACCCGGCCGGAGACATTCCACAACGGCTTCCAGGATCCGGAGAAGTTCCTGAAGGCCGGCGGCTTCCGCGGCCGCCAGCTGCAGGTGCTGACCGAGGGCACCTACTACCTGAACCGCCTGTTCTCGACGGTCGAGCTCATCGACAAGACGATCGTGCCGGTGGGCTATGCCGGCGTGGTCGTGTCCTATACCGGTCCGGCCGGCGCCGACCTGACGGGCGCCGACTACAAGCATGGCCAGCTCGTCGCAAAGGGCTGCCGGGGCGTGCTGAAGGACCCGCTCCTGCTTACTCGTACATGGGTGTCCAGTGCCTCTGCCGCTCCGGCCACAGCCGCTAAAGGGCGTTGACTGTTACCGGCTCGCCAGCGGCGAGAGATGCAGCGCTCCTCCTTTGAATCACACAAACAAAAAAGCCCTTCCTGGCGGCTGTGCCTGTGGATATGTGGGCGAAGCGAGCATTTCCCTGTCTTCCGCGCCTGCGCGGGAAACGGGGAAAGCGCAAGCGTTCCTGCGGCGCAGGATCGTCCACATATCCACAGGCTGTACGCCGCAGCGTGGCGCAACCGCTTATCCCGGCACGCCGGTGTCTCAGTTGTCGGATGAGCGAGCAACTCTATGGTTCCTGCAAAAGCTTGGGCGACGGCGCGGAATAGGGGGCGCGAATTTTCCCGGTTTTCACCCGGAAAATCTCGCGGGAGCGAAACGTCAGGCCGCCCCGCCGCCACCGCCCTTCGGACGAACTAACCATCTGATCGATCGGCCCCTACACCAGCTTGCGGTCTCGCCCGGACAGCAGATCGAGACCTCGCATCGCGGATTTCTTGTCGCTGCCTTTCGGGCTGGTACCGTATCTAGAACACCGATGATTCCAGCAGATCGCCTTCCGACATGCGGTCTACAGCAGCCCAATTCCGCGTCACGCTGAACGAGATCCGCTCCATGACCGCATATTCACCGTTCGACCGAGATCTGAAAGACCTGGAAGCGAGACACCTCGAAGCCCTCCGACAGACGGCCGAAGGCTGGTACATCGAATACAAACGCGAGGTGCCGAATGCTGCCTCCATCGCGAAATCGATTTCGGCATTCGCCAACACCTATGGCGGATGGGTTTTCTACGGCGTCGAGGAGAAGTCCGGAGAGGATGAGGTAGCAGGTGCGTTTCCGGGCGTGCCGCGTTCCGACGTTGACGCGAGCCTTCAGCGCATCCGCCAAGCGATTGCGGGACACTTGAACCCCTCGCCGCATTTCGATGTGAAGGCGCTTTGGGGGCCATGTGATGACATCGGACTGCTGGCCGACCGGGCCGTGATCTGCATCCAGGTGCCCTGGGGTCCAAACGCTCCTCACGTCCACAAGAGTGGTCAAATCTATCGCCGCGTCGCTGCCGGATCTGAGCCTAAACCCGAGAACGACCGTTTCGTTTTGGATCAGCTGTTTCGGCGCGCTGACGACCTGCGCGAGCAGTATCGAGATTGGGTAAATGACGACCCGGAGTTATCGACCGGAGAGAAAGAACGGCCTTACATCCGGCTTATGCTGACCGCTGACCTCTGGCGTGATCGCGGAGCTTGGAGCTATGTCGAGGTCAACGAAGTTCGTGAGATTATGCAGCAGACGCAGGGGATATTTGGCGGAATCTCGTTCGACACCGTCTACACAACAAATGTCGGCTTCGTCGGCCGACAGGTCCGAAACAATAACCCATTCGATTTCGGGCTAACTTGGAGCTTAAGGGGCGCAACGTCGATCAGTGATATCGTCATCCCACTTCATTTCTATACACCCGACCAGGTGAGTGCTTTACCCGACGCAATGGATGGCTATGAGCACATCGATCGTTTCGCGGGGCTGCTACAGCGAAGTGGACACGCAAGCCCTCGGGTTGTTGATCTCAACCACCTCTTCCTCGTGCTTCTCTGCATAGTCGAGATCCAACGGCGGCTGCTGACCAGGGCAGGTTGGACGCAAAGCTATTTTGCAAAAGCGCGACTGCTCAACGTATGGCGTACCATTCCGTTTCTGGATGTCGCCCCCGTGCTGGACCTGTTTGAACAGCACGGGATTCCTATGGGCCTTGCCAACACCGTCACCTCCCCAAGTGGATCGACGCCAGAATCATTTGCAGAGATCGATCCGTTCGCTCAGCACGAACTGGAACCGACAAAGGTTTTACTCCAAGCCGTTTTATTATTTCTTCCGATAGCGCGAGCCTACGGAATTCCGCAGTGGATCGAGTACGGCCCCGGAGAAACCGCCGCAATGTACTATGAGCAGCTTATTCAGGCCGGCAACCGCGCAACGGAGGCACAACGGCGCCGTTTGGAACGCGCACGGAGAATCTGACGTTCAAGCGATACGCAGATCTAAAACTGGTTCCCGCGCCGCCTGAAACGCGCTTCAGTCATCACCTTTTTCCTGAGTCGTCCATGATCAATCGTCTACCGATTGATCATGGACGACTCGTCAGGCCCTCACTTGACTACCGCCCCCGGTTCGAGAGCAGCAATTGGATCACGCCCGCCATGATCTGACGCTCGGTGGCGCTCAGAAGCTTCGCCAGCTCTGAAATATCCTCGACTGACACCGCCTTCGCCGGCTCGGTCGATCCCGCCGTATCGGAGTGGAAAAGCTCAACGACATCGACGCCAAAATGCTTTGCGAACAGGCCGAGCATAGTGACGCTCGGGACGGTCGCCCCATTTTCCACTCTCGAAATTGTTTCCGCCGATTTTCCAACGAGTGACGCCAAGCGGACTTGGCTAAGGCCACGTGCTTCGCGCAGTTCGCGGATACGGCTCCCCACCCTGAGGCCGATTTCGCTCGTCATTGGGGCATAGTGGCGCGAATGGTCCGTCGGCTCCAATGACGTAATATGCCGTATATTTCTTGACTCTATATGTGGGCAGCAGATAAGCCTGATTTCCGAAGGCGAGCGACCGATCCCCCATCATCCACGCAACCTCGCAAAGCCTTCTGTTTCCAATTTCCCGCGCGCCGGACATGAGAAAACTCGCCGCTGGAGTTCTCTAAAACCGCAAGGGTCCAGCCGCTCCGGCTGAAACGTCTCCACCATCGTTCCGTCTCGCTCCGACCATTCAGCGGCGGCGCGCGTACCCCCATGCACGAGGGAATATGCCAGTCTGGAAAATCATCGACATCAGCGGCGAGCCCGTTGATCTGGCCTGTTGGCAGCTAATCTTCGATCCCGTCCGTGGCGGCCGACATCTGGTCGGGCTCGCCGGAGACAACGGTGACGCCCGGGTCACGAGCCCGATCACTTCCTTCGAACAATCCAGCAGGCTTGCCATGGCGCAATCAGGCCAGGCCTACCGCTTGGTCGGGCCAGCGGGATTGTCTCGCGACACCGCTTATGTGCTTGGACAGTTTTGCCGTTCACGCAGCCTTTGCGGCGACCTGATACGCAACGAGTCTCACCTCGTCGAGAACCCGAACGTTGATTTCGGGATCCTGCTCGCCCCCAGTCGAAAGCCACCTCTCCGGTTTATCCATCTGAATGGCTTGCCGGGGGCCGGCGCCGCAGAGGTTGGCCAAACACTTGCCGGTGCCTTCGACGGCCGTCTGCTCGACCATCGAAAAGTTCTGCAGATGTCGTCCGCAATCATGGGCTCCACCGACGCTTCGCGGAGTGCGGCACTGGCAAGAAGCCGTGCGGTCACAATTCTCCACGCGCTCGCTCACTCGTCCAGCGACCCGATCGTCATCAACGACAGACTGCTCGCAGACATCGATGAGGACGAGAAGGCCATCGCCGAGCTTGCTGAGCTGTCGTTGCTCTATGACGCCCGCCTGCTTGCGGTCACACTCGTCGCCGCCAATCGGCAGTCTTCGGAGCGCCGCGACTCGGAAACCGAGGTGCACCGGCCCTTGCTATCCGACGAGATCTACCAGCGGTACTCCGTGCGGAGCGTGGCGGTCGATACGACCGGCCTAAGCACCGAGGAGACCGCCGCCGAAGTCATGAAGCACACGCTCGCGAACGATTCGGGCGTCTAGCCGTCGTTCGTCCCGCCCACGCCTCCAACCGTCCAAAAGGCAGATTTGAGCACTGCCTCAAGCGCGCCCGACGATGTTCGGTGCGAGACGGTATGCCCTCATTGAGGAAACAGAAAAATGCCCGTTTGGCCGATCCCGCCAGTCGAAATCCAGCCGGTGATCACACTCGATCGCTGGCAAATCATTCGGCTCCCGAACGGCGACTGCCACTTCGTCGGCTACAATCCAGCCGGGCTCGAAGGCCGAGTCTCCAACATCGTCACCGCGTTCGACCAAGCTCGCATGCGGGCGCGGACAAAGTCCGGCCGAATCTATGAACTTGTTGGCGCCCCCGGCTGGAGCAAACACGCTCAGTACGTGCTCGGCCGTTGGTGCGCCCTCAACAGTATCGAGGTCGGCGCCCTGGAGTATGTGACGCCGGCCGCCCTTGCCGGATTGCCGATCGAATGAATGCCCAAACTGAGGACCCATCCTACGGCACGCCACTAGACGGATTCGATCTGCTGAGCCTCTGGCGCACCATGCCACTTTCGCACATCGACCCGGCTTTGCTTCAGCGGCTGAGCGGTGCGCTTATTGGCCATGCGCGCAGATGCGAGCCCAACACTGAGCGCGGGGACCTTTTGCTCCGCGCCCAAGGGCGCGATGCCAGCGCCTGGCTGGCGCTCGCCGAAGTCTATGCTACGACGCTTGCCCGGCTCTGGTCTTCGGACGACGCGATTGCGAACGCGAGAGACCGGTATTGCAGCTGCCTCCTGGTGGCTGCCGCGCTCAAATCCGAGTTGGCCGCCGTGGTGCTCGCGGTGCGTCTCGCCCGAACCGAGCTGCAGGGGACGGACATCCAACTGCGCTTGGAAGCGCTTCAGGAGCTGGCAGAGACGCTTGATGCCGCATCTCCCGTCGGGCAGCTCCGGATGATGGTTGCCACGGAACTTGGCAACAAGCCGAACGATCGAGAGAAGATTGAGCCCGCTTCGGAGCGCGATGAGGAGAGCGAGGCCGCCGCTCGCCCCAGCATGCGGGTCCTCCTGCAGAAGCCGCAGAAGCCTTCCGACCGCGACATGAAGGTGATCGTCGAGTCGTTTGCGCCGCTGGAGAAGCCGGTCGAGTTGCTGCAGGCACCGGATGCTCTCTGGCTCGCCACGGAATTGCGCGAGCAATTCCCCTGGCTCGGCGCCGCCATAGACGACATAGCGTCCGAGCTTGCATTGGCGCAGCGACTCGGCCGAAACACGTTCCAGCTGCCGCCGACATTGTTCGTCGGCGATCCCGGTGTCGGGAAATCGACGTTCGCCCGCTGGCTCGGTCTGCTGGCCGGCGTGCCGACAACGACGCTCATGGCGGGAGGCGCCTCGGACAATCGGACGCTGGCGGGAACCGCGAGGGGCTGGAGCAGCGCCACACCGTGTTTCCCCTTAGAAACGATTCGGCGCACTCGCATCGCAAACCCCATCGTCCTCGTCGAGGAGATTGATAAATCCGCCAGCAACAGCCGAGCGGGACGGATTGCAGACACGCTGCTAGGCATGACCGACCCGCTGCTCTCGCGGCGCTGGCTCGACGAATGTCTCCAGGTCGAGGTAGACCTTTCGCAGGTCACCTGGATTCTGACCGCCAATCGCTTGGATCGCGTACCGCCGGCTCTCCGCGCACGGTGCCGGATCCTGCGGTTCCCACGGCCGCGCGCCATCGACTTCGAGGTGCTGCTCGCGGGCATCCTGCGCGACATCGCCGAGCACTATGGCGTCAAAAGCGACATGCTGCCCGAACTGGGTAGCGACGTCGTCGAGCGCCTCAGGGACGGTTTCAGCCGGGGCAATCTCCAGGCCCGGCAGCTCAGCAACCTTGTCCGCCGGGCGCTCGCGCTGCAGGTCGCAGCCGACTCGGTGGAGCCACGCCATTGAGCTATTCCGGTCCCACAATCGAGATCGCCGGGGCGAGCCGCGCGCGCCGAGTGAAGCGACGCTTCGATGCCGTCATCACGATCGAAGATCCTGGCCTGCCGCCGAGCCGGCGGGTGCGGTTTCACCGAGTGCCGCACCCGGACCACCTGGTGCTTATTTTCGAAGATCTTGATGAACCGCACCCGCCCATCATCACGGCGACCATCGAGCACGTCGAGGCCGCGATCAGCTTCGCGCGCGAGCGGCCGGCGGCGTCGCTTCTGGTGCATTGCCATGCAGGTATCGGCCGGAGCCCTGCGATCGCGCTCGCGATCATCGCCGATCGATTGGGGTCAGGGTTCGAGCCGGAGGCGCTCGGCGAGCTGTTGCGCCTCAGGCCGATGGCGGTACCGAACTTGCTCGCGATTAAGCATGCCGATGCAGCGTTGGACCGAAACGGCAAGCTGCTGGCTCTCGTCGAAGAATGGGATGGCCGGCACCCGCGCAATAGGCAGCGTCGCGCGCTGAATCGGCAGGCCATTCTCGATGCCTACCCAAGCCTGCGGCGCAAACATGGGCCGGCCAGACTGAACGACAGTTTCGGCGCCGATCGCGTCGCTCTAAAGGGCCCATTGTCGTCGGACATTGAGTTCGATTTCTAGGTTGCTCGGAGACATGACGTCACCAACGAGGATCTCGTGCGCAAAAACAAAAGTACTTGGGATGAGTGATACGCCGTGATCAGCAAAGTAGCTCGATCGGGCCGAGTGCCGTCTTGAACGCGTCCACGCTCGCCCGCATGGTCTCGGACTTTTGTAGAGTTCGAGTTTCCCCCCTCCTTCCGCCTAGGGAAACCGAGGCATTCAGGCAATACCTAGTCGGTCTGGTCCAAACGCGAACTCAGCCACCGCGCATCAGCAAGGCCTATGGGTGGGAGCAGATCGCCATCGACAGCAAGCTGGATGCCACCACGTTGGAGGCGATCAACGAGCAGCTGCGGCCCGTCCTTGATGCGATCGTTCGCGGTCTTCCGAAACTGCCGCCCCTTCCGAAGCCAAAGCGCAGCAAACCGGCCCGAGCGATACCTGCTCCAATTGTCCCGCGAACTCCACCTATCGCCGTGGAGAGAGCGCCAAAGCGTTTGCGCAATGCGACAAGTGTCGCCACAGCCCCTCCGACCACGGATGCCGTCAGGGATGTCGAGGGGCTCCCTATGCCCGAGCTTCGAAGGAGGCGCGGCAGGTCACGCAAACCAGTTGTCGAATTTCCGGAGCCCCGGTGGTCCATTTGTGAGGAGCCCGCCGACTTTTTCGACGCACTGCGGACGCACATGCGGCGACATGGAGACTCGCCGAATTCGTTGTATCGCGCCGTAGCAGCGACCGGTGTCAAACTCGGGAAGTGGACGATCGACACGTGGTATCAAGGTCGCCGCGCGCCGCGCGCTCTCAACAGCATGTTGATCTTGAGCCGGATCGAGCGGCGATATCAGCTCCCTGACGGATATTTCGCCAGCCGGTTGCCCCACCGCAATCGCGCCCTCGTCGGACATGAGATCGAGGGAATTGCCGGCTCTGAAATGAGGCGTCTTGCCTGGCATCTTCCGAATGATTTCGCGTCCCGCTCGCCAATCGAACAGGAAGAGATCCTAGCTTGGGTCAGGACCAACATTGTCTCTGGGACGACCGAATATCGGCGCTTCCAATCCGCGAGCATGAAGCAGCGATACGCGCTCCGCTTTCCGGGGGTCTTCGGGCAGCATTCGGCTCGTTCAGAGCAAACTGAAGAAGGCGCGGAGGCGTCGGCCGACCCCGAGCTGGCATGGGGAACGCGCGTCGCGTCGAAAATGCTGACCGAGCAGATGTCGCGGCTGCTGCAATTCAAGACCTCAACGCTTGCCACTGCCGGCTTTCAACGTTCCGGTGTCTGGGGAGAAGAGACGGCTGCCCAGAAGCTTGAACATCTCGCGCTGATGTTCGGAGCGCTTGCTGCCGAGCCCCATGGGCCGGTCCAGGGGTTGGGAGTGCCTATCCGCAGTTTGTCCCTGGCCATGCTGATCTTCCCGGCAACCTGGGACTGGTATGTGCAATGGCGCGAGCGCCGACGAGGCTTCTATACAAATTGGGAAGTCAACATGCTCAGCCTGGGCCTGGCCCTAGCCCGAGCTGAGACAGGTTGGCTCCGGCAATGCCCAGATTTGGCCGACACACTCCAGCCGATCGCAGGTTTGATCAGCGCTTCCGACATCGATGCGGCGCGGGCGAACTGGGGCGCTGCGTGCGACTCGGTTCACAAGCACAATCTCTCACGGATTAAGGAAATCCAACGAGTCGCCCGCGTCCATCGGGATCCGTTCGAACCGATCCTGCCGATCCTTGAGGCACCTAGCCCTGTTGGTGAATATCGCAAGATTGCCGAGGAAATCCTTAGGCGGATGCCCGATGAGAGGAGATACCCGAGAGCAGCCGCCGAAGCGGTGCGATCATTCCTGATGCTCAGGATCGGAATGCACCTCGGGGTCCGGCAAAAGAATATGCGTCAGCTGCTGTTCCGCCGACGGGGAGAGCCAGCCTCGACCGAGCGTTATCTTTCGGACCGGAAACGTGGCGAATTGCGTTGGAGCGAGCGAGATCACGGCTGGGAGGTGCTGATCCCCTCCATCGCGTTCAAGAACTCGGACTCCTCCTACTTCGGCGGGAAACCGTTCCGACTGCTGCTGCCCGACTTGGCTAATCTATACACTTTCATCGACAGCTATCTCGCTCGACATCGCCCGGTTCTGCTCCATGGCGCCAACGATCCGGGAACCTTCTTTGTGAAAACCGCGAAAGAGACCTCATCGAGCGCTGCCTACAACCAGGCGACCTTCTACGAGGCCTGGCGGCTCATCATCCAGCGGTACGGGATCTACAATCCCTACACCGACCGGGGCGCCATCAAGGGGTTGCTGCCACACGGGCCGCATAACATTCGGGACGTGTTGGCGACACATATTCTCAAGCAAACCGGATCCTTCGAGCAGGCGAGTTACGCAATTCAAGACACGCCGGATATGGTTGCCAAACATTATGGCCGGTTCTTACCGCAGGATAAGGCAGCCCTTGCAGCAGGAATACTGAACAAAGTTTGGGAAGCGGCCTCCGCCGCATGAATACGATCGCCGCTCGGGTGTCGTCCAAGCTACGGGAACCCGCCAAGCGGCGTGCCGGCGTCACTGGCGGTTCGGCGCTTATGAACTGGCCCTCGTGGGGCCACGAAATCTTTCCTTGCCTTCCTCAATCTCGCCGCAGCCAAAATCTGGCTACCGAGCTTTGTCAACAGAACCTAACGGATAATCCGCGACTGTCTGCCGATCTTCCGTTGTCGTAGAAACGACTGTTGATGATGATCTCCCGCCCTAGTTTGCGACAGAAGTCTGAATTGAATGTGGCGTAAATTTCTCAATAGCAACACCAAAAAGATTGGCATATGCCGAGACACAATTCCCCGCCCTCAAATTTGCCATAGCATTCAAGAAATCAAGTCGAGACATCCGCAATATTAATTTAACTGGTTTATTGACGTAAACTTGAATCAGTATGGCATTATTATTCCAGAAATAGACACAAAAACCATGATTGCATTCGGACGGCTCCCCCTGCACGGCGAAATGGAAAAAAGCCCCTTCGGGAGTTCCGCTGTTTGGGCCGAGTGCCGTCGAGTTTTCTGCAGAAGTATAGTTCTCACCGGCCACCTTTTGAAGCAAATCACCGGCAAAATAAAAACAAGGTATTTCACCATCCGTATCGTATTCATGCATAAGAGAGCCGGCGGGCTTCTTGCCAAATCCACGAAGGGTGTCGCGAAGCGCCGCCAGAATCTGATAAGGAAACGGCATGATCCGCAATCTCACGCTAGTATCATTGCGTGAAAACCGTAGCATCTTTCTTCCCCAAGTGGCAAGAAGGCAGCGAAGGACTGGCGCTCGCCCACCATATAATCTGCCAAAGTAGTGCTAGGTCTTCTGCCATCCGTTCAAGCCGCCGAGCCGGAAATCCTGAATGCCATGTTCTGAGACCACCGGCCAAGGCCCTCCGGCTCACGGTCGGCGGGTTGATTGATCACCGCCCGGTGGGAGAGCGGCGCGCGATACCGCTCTCCCACCGGAGCCGTCTGGCCGGATCCGCCGAGGCCGTGCAAAGCACTGAGCTAAGGCGCGAAGCTGGAGCGTACGGCCTTCTGTTCGGCAGCTTGGATACCGGGCGCTGCCCAGCGGGTTCGATTGTTCATCCTGGACGCGCCAGCTAAGGTCCGCCAGGAGGAGAAGACAATGGGCGAACGCGATCCGAACATCGTGACATCCGGGTTATCCGGCTCTGTGACGCGCGACGGCATCACCGTGGCCGTCAACATCTTTCGTCTTGAGGATCAACCTGGCTGGACGCTGGAGGTCGTCAACGCCAAAGGCACGTCCACCGTGTGGGATGATCCGTTCAACACAGACGACGACGCTTACGCCGCATTTCTTCAGGCCGTCTCGGACGAGGGAATAGCGACCTTCCTCGATCAGGCAACCGTTATACCCTTCCGGCGATAATCGACCCATGTAAGACGCTAGCGCTTCGTTACGATGATCTCTGAAGCAGACCCGTCTGATGCCAGGTCTTTCGGGTCTGCGCCGCAAATCTGCCCGAGGCCGGGTCGGACATGATTGATGGCGAACCGATCGTGTTTGCGATATTGCCGTGCAAGCTTTCCGGATGCCTGGGAGGGAAATTGGTGCAAAATCCAAATGATCTGATTACCTCATTCAACGCACTTTCCCAGTCCCAGAAAGCTGTGCTGTCCGATTACAGAGCGTCTGGCCCATGGCACGGCGGCACAGCTCTTGCCTATGACATCAATCTTTTACTCCGGAATTCGGGTGCGCCACCGGCCGGCGTCGCCGCGACGATTATCGCCGAGCTTGACCAGGCAATTGCGGCAGCTGGCCAATTAAGTCACCCACTTACCGTCTATCGTGCGATGGGTGACATCTCTGGCATGACGCCGCTTTCGTCGGGTGCGACTTGGCGGCCACAGACCTATCTCTCTACGTCATTGTTCTGGAACAATCTCCAGACACACTTGGTAGCGCCGCCTGGCACATCGCTGCCGGAGGCGGGCATGCTTACCATCCGTCTCCCCAGGGGAACGGCGGTCGCATATCTTGGAAGCGTTTCTCACTCTTCCAGCGAGGCTGAGATGCTGCTTGGCCGACTCCACGAATTCAAGATCATCACCGAGAGCGCAGGAAACATTAAATACTACACTGATTCGTTCCGTGCTTGGAACTTCAGCGGCTTACGGGAAATCACTTTGGAGCTGGTGAAGTGACCTTTCTGGGATCGTTAAACTTGATCTGATGTTGTAAAGTAGCCAATGAGCCGAGCGTTCGGGTTAAGCGCGACACAAACCGTCAGCGGCCTGACCGGCTTCCGCCCGAGCCGGCCTATCGTTTTTCGTCTGAGGCTAGATTTGTTTTAAGGGCCGTTACGCACGAATTGAGCGTAAATTAACAGTAATAGACGGGGGCAGAAGTGTCCGACAGAGACGATCAAGCTTCATCCAGATTCATTGACGAACTATCAAATGACGATCTGGTCGCAGACATTAAAGATGTTGGGCCAGAATTCTCTTACTATGTGCCACTGATACGGATTAGACAGATCAGCGGTGTAGCCCAAGAAAAGAGACTTCTCTGCTTAAAAAAATATCGGGCGCGATCCAAAAAGAAAAAGCAAGTGCAGCTTGCCACTGGTATTCTGTCTTTGATTTCTGGCGGCGCCACCTCTGCATTGTTCCTTCCGGCGATGGATCTCGTTGGAACAAAGCTTTTTGCGGCGTTGGTGGCCTTTAGCTCCGGCCTGATCGCTCTGATTTCCCACACGTATCTTGATGAAAAGGAGACGGCAAAGTTAAACGAAGCAGCTGATGCTTACGCGGAGCTTCGGGCTCGTGCCGATATCTTCTTAGAAGGCAGCCAGCGTAATTTTGAGAAAATCGATCTAGTCTTGCGCAACTTGGTGCAGCGGCAGGCAGAAGTTCAGCGGAAATTTGATAGTTTAATGGATACGGAAGTTATCGAGCGCATTGCAAGAGAAATACTTGATGAATCTAGAGATAGGGCGAGACAAGAAATTGCCGATATCATGAGGCGGGCAAAGCGCAAACCCAAATCTCGAATTAAGTTAAAAGCTATCGCCGATTCAAGCGCCTTGAGGCCGAATGTTATCGACGATTCGAACGAATTAAAGCCGAATGTTTTTGATTATTTGGACGCTATGAAACCGAACGCCGTTGAAGATTCGGATGGTCTCAAGCCGAATGCTGTCGATAACTCCGATGGGCGGTTGACATGAGACGAGACCGGCCTCGCGGCATAGGGTGGAGGCACGACTGCGCTACCGAGACCTACGCTCAACGGGCTGTCGTCAAATCTCAAGAGCCGCCATTCCACTAAGCTTCCGGCCATCCGTCTGGCAGACCCAATATCTCGCCCATCGATTGCCCGGCAGCGATGCGGTAGCGCCCCTTTTCGGGCTGAAAATCGTCCACACCCAGATCAAAGGGTGGTACCGGTGCCGTCGTCCAAGGGTTACGGATCAGTCGCCCACGCCGTACAGCGAAATTCCAAGGATCGATCCGTTCAGTAGAAAGAACGGCGCTCAAGCCCTTGCGGCGAGCGCCGCTAGGCCCGCTCCAGACGCCATCCGGATTTCGGCCCTCGCGAGAGGCAAGCCCGTCAGCTGTCTGTTCCAGCACCATGCAGGGCGAGCCGAGCAGCGCATCGATGGCGGCATCCTCGCGAGCGAACATCCCGAGCGCGTTGACCGCGACCACGTAAGGCTGGTCGAGCGCGCCGTAGCGGCTGGCTTTCTTTTCCAACGCGCCCCTCACATCATCGGGGACCGTCACAAGCCCCGCCGGGAAGAACCGCGCCCCAATCGCGCGGCGAGCGCGCTCCGGATGCCGGCGGGGGAACGCACGCAGAGAGATCGTCGCCCCATGCTCTTGATGCTGGAACGGTGCTGCGTCCATCGCGTCGTCGTCGTCGGGCAACCCGGTAATCCATGCCCGCAAGGCCTTCGTCATCGCGTTGATCGATATCGGAGCGGTCGGAACGCCGTGGACGGTCAGGTCTAGGAAATGGCGCGGCGACGATGTCCGATCGATCGCGGTTAGCGCCTGGTTAAGCCTCGCCTGCGCGGCAACCTCTTGCTGCGACCGACCGGTGGCGAGGACGCATTCGATGTAGAGGCGGTGGCCTTCCTTCGCTTCCACTAGAAAGTCCGGGGATTTCGGCGTATGGGGCAGCTTCGGCTCGATTGCCAAGATCCGGTGCTCGCGGGCGAGCAGCAACTCGTGAATAAACAGCTCGAAGAACGCAGCACGATGCTGGTCGTCGATGGTCGAGCGAAGACGCGCAATTAGAGCGTCGCGGTGGTCGGCGGGATAGTGGGTGAGCCAATCCTCTGCCAGTTGACGCACACGCGCGGCTTCAGGCCGCCCAGAGCGATTCAGGTATGCGAAGGCGGCCTCGTGCTGCTCGGGTACGTTCGTGTCGGGCCGGGGGATGTCGTCGAAGATGAGCATGTTCGGGATTGCCGGCAACGCGCAAAGGAGAACCGAAATCTAGACCTAATCAGACGGCAGACCGGCCGTCGCTAGCTACGCCGTCTTCCTGACTGCCACTCCCTCGTCCACTAGGTACGCCAGCACGGCGTCTGCCATCGGCGCGACCAAGTCTTCGGGGAGTTCCACCGCTGCCCGCCAGGTGCCATCAGGTGCGCGGTAAGTCGGCAGATGGATCGAGGTGCCGCCGCCGGCAACGTGCCGCGCTTGGACTCCCCTTATCCAAAAGCCCACGCCACAAATCACAATCTCCACGTCCACGAAAGCAAAGACAGACTTGCTCTGCATAGGCGTACAGTTGCCGATCGTGAAATTCACCGTTTGGGTGGCCAAATCGCGCCCTGACATCACCGTCACTCAATTCGGAAGTACTGGATCCATAATAACCGAACTGAGCAAGTTTGTGCCTCTATCAATTATGGCCAATGGTACTGCCGAAAATCGTCAGCCGTTTCAGGCGGGCGCCTTCGCGATCGTCTTGAGCAGAGCGAGGACGGCGTTGCGTTCATTGACATGCTCGATGGCATAGAAGGCGCGGACCAGCTCGACGGTCTTGCGCTTCCTCATCAGATCGCTCGGGATCTCGTCAGCTGCGGCAACTGCTTCATGGGCGCGCTGCGCGGCCACCAGGCCACCCTCGACCTCGACGGTTTCGAAGAAGAACGAGACCGGGCAGTGCAGAATCAGCGACAGCTGAAAGAGCCGTGAGCCGCTGATGCGGTTGGTGCCGTGCTCATACTTTTGGAGCTGCTGGAATGTGAGGCCCAGCACCTTGCTCACCGCCTCCTGGGACAGCCCGAGCAGTATCCGGCGCAACCGGACCTGGCTCCCAACGGCACGGTCGATGGCGTTGAGCTGTTCGTCGGTAAGCCCCGCGTAGACTTCCGTCGTTGTTGTTGTCCCATTTTTTGATCGCATGACAAATGTTCTCCTGGGTTGAGCGCTCATAATATTTCGCGCGGCGAAGGCAGACCCTTATCATGGATCACCGACATACAGGGACAGCCGCTACGGCAGTCCTGACGCCTTGGTTTGGAATGGCTTAAACCACATGAGCATCGGCAATCAGAACGATGGGCTGGAGCGGACACGTCCGCCCGCCATTCAAACCGCTTCGGCGTACGGCTCTCCCGATGCTATTTTACGTCGCATAGAAAACGTCGTTCTCGCCGACTGACGTTATCAAGCAGGGGCACACGCCAATGGGGAGAAAGACGAACATAGAAAAGGCACTCAACGACACTCAATTGAAAGATTGCTGCGTCTTGAATTCCTTCAAAGAATTGAGGCAGACTGCGGATCAGCCTTACACGCATGAAAAGCTTGCGGCCTGGAGTCTTCCTGGCGTAGATAAAAACAGAAGGACTTCCGTGCATACCGGAATTCTCAAAAATTCCGAAATGTACTTAGAGACGGGTCGAGAGCTTGCGAAGAATATTCCATGGGCGGGCATCTGCCAAACATTCGCCTGCGCATCGAGTTACATCATAAAATCCTGCAAAGATTTTGCCGTTAACTCGATAGAATTGTTCAGCTTCGGAAACAAATTTAGCGGCCACGTTTTTCTCGTAATAGATCGCCCCAAAGGTTCTGATGAGAGCAATCCTAGAACATGGACAGATGCCATCATTGTTGATGAATGGTATGCTCTCCAAAAAGGGGACGATGATCATCCTGCCTTCAAGGCGAACGACCTTGGAAGCGCATATATGATTTGGCTTCTGGCAAAAACTGGAATCAGGTGTGAGTTGTCAGTGGTGTGAGTACCTCCTGCGAATCGTGAGATCATTGCAAGTTGACGTCCAATTGCGTCCATGACCATCAACCACACAGACACGGAACTTCAGGCGACAGCCGCGCCGCTTAATCGTCGGCTCGGGCGCCACGGCATGGCTGGAGACGTGCTCGACATTCGGCAGCGTAATCGCCGGGTGCTTGAGGAAGCCCGTTCGGCCGGCCTGATCGGGACGACCAAGGACACGCGGATCTCCGCTCGCGTGTCGTCCAAGCTTCGGGAAGCCGCCAAGCGGCGTGCCGGCGTCACTGGCGATTCGGAGCTTATCGAGCTGGCCCTGGTGAAGCTCGCCCTGGAGGACGATTTCGGAGCCCGCCTGGTCGCGCTAAAGGGCACGCTGTCGTCGGACATTGAATTTGATTTCTGAATCACCAGCCTCAGAGACTTTATCCTCTCGCTTTGTGGGCCACGCCCTTTTGCTCGGCCTCCAGGAGCCAAGCCAACAAGTCACCTGCGTCCTGCACGAAGTTCGCCTGCGGCATGTTCACCCAGTTTTCCAGACCGCCGGCACGAAGCGCGTCCGCTACGCATCCCGTGCAGTTATTGCGAGTGCTAATAAAAGAATACTTGGGTGGATTTTGCAATCTTTCGAGCCAGAACGCCTCTATTGCCTGAGCGTCAAGCCCGTCGGCATCTGAGTCAGGCTGTCTCGTCGCTAGGTTAAATTTATACTGAGATTTTGCCGTTCCAAAGAAATCTATCATGTTACCTTTGTCTTGCCGCAACCCGAACTTCTCAAATTTCATGTACGGTTCGAGTTCCCATGGCCGTAGTGGAGTGCCGTTCGCCATCCAGGTGATGTAATATTTTGTATTGTTGGACACTAGGGTGATACTGGCGTGGCCAACTCCTGCTTTCCTCGCAACATCGCCAAGAAAGCCTTCCTGCGCCGGCAACCAAATTCGAACTTTAATGCTATTGGGCATACTACCCCCCGAGGCTGGATGGCCGCTCCAAGTTTCGTAACAGGTTGGCTGCGCACTCTATCTCCTTACGATGGGGCATGCGCAGTCCATCCGCAATCTTCCGATCTGAAAGTAAAGGTTTATTTTTTCAGAATTATACCATTTTTGACTGCGATTGGAAATTGTATAGGGCAACGAGCGAGATCGGCTCAGTGGCTAGCTGCAACTTCAGCCTGGTGATCTCCATCCGGATGGAATGCACCGCCGCCCGGCCTGCCCCTGGGAGTTCACCGGAAACTCGGCTATCCAGGCAGGCTCTTGGTACGGCCAAACTGAAAGATCGGAAACGTCGGCTGCCCGTTGCAATGAGCGCGGATCGGCGGTGTCCGCAGTCTTTCCAGGGGACCTACCGCAGTCGCGGAAGGCGTAGGCCGAGCGAACGTCCTCGAAGCTGATCTACTGGAACCGGGCCGAGCGTGGCAGGCACTTCCCGGCGCTGGATCAGCCAACGATTTTCGTCCGAGAAGTCCGGGACGCCTTCAGATCGATCCGGACCTGATGCACTATCGGCGCCGCGTTGCTCGGCCCACGGCGCCGATCAGCCAGCGCCCTCGAAGGAGCCCCTCATGCTGGACCATGTTTTCCTGCCCGTTGCCGATCTGGTGAAGTCGATCCGCTTCTACGAGCAGGCGCTGGCCCCAGTCGGCATCACCTGGCGGATCGACTATGACGGCAAGGACGGCCCGCCGGGGCATCCCGACCTCAAGGGCTTCGGCAAGGACGGGCGGCTTATCTTCTGGCTGCGCCAGGGACGGGTCGCGGGCGACGCGTTCCACATCGGCTTCATCGCCTCTTCGCGGGCCGAGGTCGATGCCGCCTACAAGGCGGCGATGGATGCCGGCGCCGAGGACAACGGCGCGCCGGGCATCCGAGCCTACTACGATCCGCGCTACTACGCTGCGAACGTCTACGATCCCGACGGCCACAGCATAGAGTTCGTATATAAGAATTGGCAGCATCCCAGCGCATAAACGCCGGGATCTATCCTGCGCTGCTCGGCTGGCTTCGACCCACGGTTCCCGCACAACGAGCTTTGCGCCAATCTCAAGAGCGGAAGTCGAGTCATTCGAGCCGCAATTGAGCGAGCGAACCTCAGCGAGCCAACCGGATGCCGTTTCACAGAGGGCCGCCTGGCCGGAAGTCTCAGAACTCCTTATCCTGGACCTCCGGCTCGGTGATGGCTTGGCCTTGCAAGCAAGGGTTAAGCGGCAGTACTCAGAACGCTGCGGATATGCGCTGCTAGGATTTTCGCGCATCGGTCCTGAGCAAAGTCTTTACGCATACGCTGAACGAGCAGGGAAAGGGGTGTCCCCAGGATAATCCCACCCCAAAAACCAACCTGCACGGACATCCAATCCGCCCCGGCTATCACGTGATCGGCCGAGCTAAGGCCATAAACACCGAACCCGACAATAAACATCATGGCGATAATCACCTGAAGGTGCCACGAGCTAACTCGGGCGAACTTCTTTCCGTAGGAATTTGCCTCTGATGTGAACGCGTCCATATTGGTATTGAGCGCTCCGCACCAGTAGCCCTTCTCCGCTCCAACCTCAGAAACCATGCACAGCTTGACCGTCTGACCTGGTCGAACCGGAAAGCCGGCACCGCTGGCAACATATCGCTTTTCCATATCCCCGCTGCGAACATAGATTTCGCGATCCGTGGAGGAAGTCACGTGCGTTTCACTCGTCGTGATCCACTGCCCGTTCACCCGAGTCGTTGTGGGGGTCGAATACGAACTCACGGATGTTTTGTCGCTTGAAGCCTCGACTGTTCCGGAGAAAACGGAAAATTCGAGGGGGTATTTCAGATAATCGGAACTAAGCTTTTCCAGATTCTCTGGAACGTTCAACCAGGACATAAATGGCACTCCAAAGATACTTTTGACGCGATCGATGCGCGGGCGCAGCATTGAAAATCATGGGACCATACTCCGTGGTTTAATGGTCTTCAAGCTGCTCGGGTTGCTGTATGCACATCCGAGCAATCGTCGCGCGAAATCTCAGGAAAATGAGGGTTCTCAAAGGGCTGTCCCAGGAGAACTTGGCCGTCGATGCCGGCATCGACCGCACCTACGTGAGCCGGTTGGAACGCGGACTGGAGAATCCGACGGTCGAGGTGTTGGATCGGATCGCGAAAGCGCTCGACCGGGACATCATCGGTTTTTTCGACGACGTCTCACCCGACGAACCGGAAGTCCGGCCGCTCAAGGGCGGTAGGAAGCCGAAATAGTGCTTCCAACAGCCAGTTTGTCCGCCTGGTCGGAAGGGGCTCTTTACCAATGTGCAACCTAGGGTCAAAGCTCATCAAGATCGGCGGCTATCGACCAGTGGTGGTCGCTCGACAACGATCTGTCTTGCTTTCCAGGAAGCGGACGTTCGGCGACGTCCGTCCTCAGCCGAATTGCGGCAATCGACGCTGTTCTCCGGGCGGCATGCGCCTCGGGAATCCGGGCGTCTGACAATCGGCTATCGGCGCGCTGGGCTTGCGACTGAATTCACGCGGAGCCTCACCGAGCCGACGCTTCTGACTGGGAGCAGAGGTCGAGAATGTCCGCTCCTGGACAACGAGACCAGTGTTTGGCCCGTTTGCCGAGCACGGCGCGGGCAGTCTAAGAGCGTAATATGCTAATAATTTGGCCGAAAAGTCGCCACTGTTCATCATTGAGTGAAGACACCTCTCCGACACATAGTGGTGAGAAGGCAAAGGTCGAAGAAGACGATTTGCAGGCGGACTGGATTGTTTGATGACCGAAGCACCTAGTGACCCGACATCGATCAACCGCTCTTTCTTTGACCTGTCGGACGCGGAAGCTGGCGATATGGAGAAAGCCTCTGCCTTCACCCGGGGCGGCCGGGGCGTCAGCTTTGGCTGGGACGAGTTACTGCGCTCCCAACGCGTCCTAATCGTGTCTGAAGCGGGCGCAGGCAAAACGTACGAGTGCCAAGCGCAACAGGCCAAGCTCTGGGAGGCGGGAGAGCCTGCGTTTTTTCTGGACCTCGCGACGTTGGCTGGAAGCTCGGTCCGCGAGATGCTCGGCGGGGACGGCGAAGAAGAACGGCTTGACGCGTGGCTGCGCTCTCAGTCAGAGATTGCGACATTTTTCTTGGATTCAATCGACGAGCTGAAGCTTACCCTTGGCAAGTTCGATCAAGCATTGAAGCGACTTAACAAGGCGCTCGCCGGCCAGCTCGGGAGGGCGCGGGTCGTTATTACGACCCGACCCGTTCCCATTGATCGAGAGCTGATCGTCAAGCATCTGCCAGTTCCGGTGCCCGCAGAGGCTGAGCCTACGGCAGAAGCCTTCGCCGACATGGTCATGGATCGCAGCAAGCATAAGCCTGCGCCGGAGGGAGGCCCCAAGGCATGGCGCAATGTCGGCCTTATGCCACTGTCACGCGAGCAGATGCGCCAGTTTGCAGTGCTCCAAGGCGTTTTGGACCCAGATGCGCTTCTGGTCGATATCGGCCAGCGCGGCGCAGAAGAGTTCGCGGAGCGACCGCAGGATTTAGTCGAGCTGTGCTCCGATTGGAGCGACCATCATCGCATCCGTTCCCATTTCGAGCAGGTCGAGACTAACGTCGCGACGAAACTAAAGCCAAGAATCGAGCGCAAAGAGAGAGCGGAGCTGTCGCAAGAGACGGCAATCGAGGGTGCTAGCCGGCTGGCGCTGGCCGCGATGCTGACTCGGAAGCTCACGCTGCGACATAGCGCTGACACCGACAGCGTTCGTGCGAGCGAGGCGGCGCTCGATGTGTCCAAGGTTTTGCAGAATTGGGGTGCCGAGACGCGGGCCACGCTGCTGGAGCGCCCGCTTTTCGGCTTTGCAAGTTACGGCCGCGTCCGCTTCCACCATCGGTCTGTGGTGGAGTTTCTCGCCGCGCGACGGCTCGATGCGCTATTGGCCCACGGCGTCCCAATCAAGTCGATCAAGCGACTCTTGTTCACGGAAACAGCACAAGGTGTGCGAACGGTTAGGCCATCGATGCGCCCGGTTGCAGCTTGGTTGGCCCTTTGGCGCGATACAATTTTTGACGAGATCGTCGCACTTGATCCGGCCGTCGTCCTGGACCACGGCGACCCGCAATCGTTGCGTCCGACGCAAAGGATCAGGGCGCTGGAAGCGTATACTGAGCGTTACCGCCTTGGCGGATGGCGCGGTCTAAGCATACCGCGCATTCAGGTGCACCGCTTTGCATCGCAGGAACTTACGGACAGCGTGAAGCGGCTGTGGGATCAAGGGATCGAGAATTCAGAAATCCGCGATCTCTTGTTGCGGATAGTGGCGGCCGGAAAGCTCGACGGATGCGCCGACATCGCTTACGCCGCCGCCATGGACGCGGCCGGGACGGTCCGCGAGCGTAGCCATGCCATTGAGGCTTTGTTGCAGCTGAACGACCCGCGCCTTGAGGCGCTTTCGGTCTCGATAGACATTGAGAGCGCCCTTTGGCCGGACGTGATGGCGCGCCAAGCGGTGCTAGACTTATTTCCGACCTATATGCCCGTCGAGCGTCTGTCGCGAATACTTCGGCGCGTGAAGGAGAAACCGCGCAGCGCCGGTGCCCTGAATTACTACCTGCCGCGTGGAATTGAGACGGCCGGACTCTCGCCGAACTATCTCGATCAGTTGCGCCAAGCGCTGACGGAATTGATCGGCGATGGCTTAGCGTGGAAAAGCGATCAATTCCCACACCTTCGGACGAAGCGCCCTGACTTGGTCCCCGCACTCGCCGCAGCATGCCGCCGGCAGGCGGCGGGCGGTCTCGGAACTGAGCCGTGGATCCGGTCGAGCCTTGTTGTGATTCGCCTGTTGCGAGAGGACTACAGCACCAAGGATATGGTGGCAGAGTTGCGAGCAGCGCTCGCAGGACTCCAACCTGATGCGCGCGAAACCGCATTCTGGGAAGAAGACGCCCTTCTGGGGAATCTGCGTCAATCCAACGACGCGTGGCACCGGGTCTACGAACTTTCTCGCAACGGCGGCATCCAGCTCAACAATGAAAAGGACGCCGCATGGGTTCGAAAGCGGCTCTCTAATCCTAACGAGCCGCTGGAGCATCGGGAGATGATGCTATGGGCGGAAATGCTCCTGCTCAACGGTGACGCGACCGATCATCGACAACTGCTGGAGGGCCTCAAACAGTTCGTCTCGGACGCGCCGAGCCTCTCAGCGATAATCGAAAATCGCTTGAAGCCGCAGAAAGTCAGCGCCCAACTCCGCCGGATGGAAGCCGAAAACGCGAAGCGCACCAGGCAGGCCGAACGAGGCGAGGCTAAGGCCTATGCAAGTTGGGTGACGTTTTGGCGCGAGATCGCGCGAGACCCGGACAAGGTTTTTGCTGTGGACCGCGCCCAGAATACGGCCTGGAATCTGTGGCAGGCGGTTGAGCGTTCGGGTCCGGAAAGCCGGGCGTCGGGATGGAACCGGCGGTTCATAGAGGAGCAGTTTGGCAGGCCCGTTGCCGATCGGCTTCGTGAAACTATGATGGCTGCGTGGCGCACGGATAGGCCTACGCTCCGCAGCGAACGTCCGGACGGCCAAAAGGATACGTTTCTGGTCAAATGGCAATTTGGCCTCGCCGGCATTGCTGCGGAAGCTGAAGATGCGAACTGGGCGAAGCGGCTGACAGAGCAGGAGGCCGAGCTGGCCTGTCGCTATGCACCATTGGAGCTAAACGGCTTTCCGTCGTGGCTCGAAAGCCTTGCCGTGGAGCATCCGGCGGAGGTTGATCGGGTTCTCGGAGAAGAACTAAGTATTTCGCTCCGGGAGGTGGTGGGCGCCAGCGCGTATTCGATGTTCCTACAGAACATAAGTCACGCATCCGCGATCGTTGCTGCGCTTTTTATTCCCCGTATTCGCGCTTGGCTGTCCGAGGTTGTGCAGGTCGATGCATCGCCGAATGAGGCACAGTTTGGACAGAACCTCCGCCAAGCGATCGAAATTCTCGTCAAGAGTGGCAACGACGATGATCGCCGTTCGATAGAGATGACTGCGAAGCAACATTTAGCCGATGGCCTTGCTGTCCCCTTTGCGAGCACGTGGCTACCGACCCTGCTTCATCTCAATGCGGTCGGCGGTGTTGAAGTTCTTGAGAACGGCCTCAAAGAAAGCGTGGCCTCAAAAAAAGGCGTCGGCGTGCAGTTGTTCGCTGAGTTGTTCGGCCGGGATTTTGGCGGCATCGAGGTAGATCTCCGCGCGCCTGGATTTACTCCGTCGCTCCTGCTTAGGCTTCTTCGACTTGCTTACCAACATGTTCTGGTCGGGGACGATGCACACCGCGAAGGCTCCTATTCACCGGACACGCGGGATAACGCAGAGAGAAGCCGGAACACCGTGCTTAACGCCCTACTCTCGACGACAGGCAACGAGGGTTGGACCGCAAAGCTCGAAATGGCGGCCGATCCCTTGTTTGATCACATTAAGGATCGGGCCATTACGCTCGCGGAGGAAAAAGCCGCCGAGGAGGCGGACAACGTACCGTATACAGAAGCCGAGTTTGCAATTCTGGACAAGACGGGGGAGACGCCGCCAAAGACGCGCGAAGCGATGTTCGCTCTTATGCGGGATCGGCTCGACGATATCGATGATCTCTTGCTCCAGGACATTTCTCCGCGCGAGCTATGGGCCGGCATCACCGATGAACATATTATGCGGCGAGAATTGGCGCGCACATTACGCGATGCTGGAAATCACAGCTACACAATAGATCAAGAATCCGTGACTGCGGATGAGAAGGAAACCGACATTCGTTTCAGATCAACCGGATCCAATCAACAAGGAACCATCGAACTCAAGCTTGGAGACGAGCGAACCGGGACCGATCTTTTCAACACGATTAGCGATCAGCTCCTTACGAAATACATGGCGGCGGATGAGTGCCGTGCGGGGTGTCTTCTTGTGACCATCGCAAGGAGCCGTGAGTGGGATCACCCCAAAACAGGCAAGAGAATTGACTTCGAAGAATTGATGATCGTACTAAATGAAGAAGCTGCCCGACTCTCGAAAGAGCTTGGGGGGGCGGCAAAGCTCATGGCGAAGGGCATCGATCTTCGGCCGCGCCTCAGGACGGAAAAGAGACGCGCACCCTGAGTCGCGCTGGAGAAGACAGAGACTTGCGCGGCTCGGTTGCTATCGAGCAATGAGTCGATGTCGGAACCTAGCGCAATGTCCGCGAGACGTGGCGGACAAGTTTGAACCCTATCAGTGCAACGAACGGCACCGAAAAAATTGGCGGAATTGCGTATTCCGCTCCCCAAGCGGACGATCTGCTCTCAGGCCATCCCGACAATAAGAGTATGCGATGGGGTGGACGCCCCCCCGACGGCTGTTATTCGGCGTGGAAAATTGACCCCTGCTGAGGGGTGATCGGTGTCCAAAATTGACCCCCTTGAGGCTGCTGTTGGCAAGCTGCCCGCTCCTGGATGCGAGCGGGTGGTCGGGGGATGTTGGTTG